>JACPFH010000739.1 GCA_016183075.1 Deltaproteobacteria bacterium
CGCGGGGTCGCAGATTGAGTGAAAAACGATACCGTCGAGAATCTTGAGCTGGCCGGTGAGACCAAGTTCCAGGGTGCTCTTGACGATGGAGCACACGAAGGACTGGAAGCGGGAGTCGGCATGGGCAATCTCCAGCCGGTTCCCACCCCCGATAACGGCGACGGGAAGCATTCCGCCGGCGTGGATGATCTCGACTGGCGTGTAGACGGGGTAGCAGCCCACGAGCTTTACGTCCGGGTGCTGCTTCTTCCACTCGGCCGAGTACTCCAACGGAGATCCTTCCACGACCTCGCGATACCTCGAGATCAGAGCCTCGATGCTGGCGTGCGCCTTTTCATTCGTCATAACAGCCGCTCGCTTTCTTCGGCTAAGTGGGGAGGGAGCAAGATGTATGCCAGCCACCATTTGGAAGTTCAAAGGCCCGAAAACCCAATGCGAAAGGGGACTCTTCTCAAAAGTAGGAAGGAAGCTCTTCCATATTCTTAATTCTTGGATCGCCCGCTAGCCAATTCGGGATTTTTTCCTGGCACGACCTTTGCTCAACGTCAAAGACAGAGGAAATCTCATCGCCCAGTTCCCAGAGGAGGACTTTGCGAAGAAAGGACTCGGAGCAGTGTTTCGCGAAAAAATCAGGGTCACGGAATTTCGAGACACGCCTCCGGAGTACCAGGAGTTAGTCACCCGCCTGCTTACGATCCAGGCGGACTGCGAGATAGGCAGCGCGCATATTTACGGCGCCAAGTGGCTGTTGAGAGCACCCACGGCCGACGATATGCATCAATTGTCGCGCATGATCAGCGAAGAGGTTGATCACTTTCGCAAATTCAATCGCCTGCTGAAAGAGATCAGCGCCGACGGGATGCAGCTACTCCGGAAAGAGAGCTCCGAGCGTTTTCTCGACGCGCTCAAAGTCAGCGAGCTGCCGACCTGGAGTGATGTGACGGCCTTCTCTTTCTTGATCGACCGGGTGGGGAAATACCAGCTTGAGGAATTCCTCGACAGCAGCTTCCTGCCGTTGAATGAGGCGGCGCTCTTGCCGGTGATCATCAGCGAGGAGAGCCAGCATGTCGCCTACGGCCAAAGCAAGATGATGGATCTCTGCGCCGACCCCAAGGGCAGAGCGGAGGCGCAGCAGGCGCTCAACCGCTGGTATCCTCTGGCCCTCGATATGTTCGGCCGTTCCAGCTCGCGCCGGTGCTGGCGTTATCTGGAATGGGGTCTAAAGCGGCGGACCAATGCCGAGGCGAGGCGGGACTATATCGAGGAGGTCAACCCGCAGATCGCGGCGATGGGGTTGGAAATTCCCGATGAGACGGCGGGAAGAAAATATATGTGAACGGAGCCGCCTCTTTGACGATGATGACAGCCATGGCTAAATTTGACCCGCTCATCGAATTTGCTGAAATCGAGCGTTTGGTTTCGAAGGTCTATTACCGCTTTTCCCATCTTTTCCTTAACCATCCGGAGCTGCGGGACTTCTGGTGGCAGATGGCGCTGGATGAAGAAGGGCACGCGTCTATCCTTCTAGCGTGCAAGGAAATGAGCGCCGGCTATCCTGAGGAGCCGCCGGATCCTTTGGTTAGCCGGGAGAAAGCTGCGCAGCTCGGGGCGCGGATCCGTGCCTATCTCGACCGGGGAACCCCTTCGATCGGCGTGGAGGAAGCTTTTCGCATCGCCGTGGAAATCGAGACCTCGGAGATCAATCTGATCTACGGCAAGCTGGTTTGTTTGGGGGGTGCGGAAATCGCCAAGCTCATGGAGGGCCTCGGAACCCCGGCCGGCGAGCAACAGGAGAAGCTCAAGTCGGCCCTGCACAGATTCTGCAAGGATCCTGAACTGCTGCGCGCTGCTGAGCGGCTCTGAGACCCTTGCTCCTGTCCTCCGCCTGCTACGCCGCCCGGTTCTTGCCCACCGCCTTTTGCCTCTTGTATCCTCTGCCAAAGTTGAGGTAAAGAAAACCTGCTTAGCGCGTGCGGCTTAGGAAGGTAGCATTGTGCCCCGAATACTGATTGCGGACAGCGATGAAGGTTTGAGCGAATCGTTGCTCGGCTTGCTCGGCAAGGAAGGTTTTGAGGTGGAGAGGGCGCAGCATGGGGTGGCGGCCCAGGAAGCGATTCGGAGAGGGGAGATCGATCTTGCCCTGCTCGACGTCGATTTGCCCCAGGCCAACTGTCTCGATCTTCTGAAGCAAGTCCAGGAGCTCTCGCCGCGCACTTTGGTGGTTCTTGCCGCGTCCCGTCCGTCTGTGGAGAGCGCCGTCGCGGCGATTCGCCACGGGGTGCAGGACTATTTCCTGAAGCCGGTGCGCGCTGAGGAAGTCGCCCACCGGATCATCCATCTCATCGAGCTTCGCCAGCGGGCGGAAGAGGTGCAGTTTCTGCGCCGTCGAGTTCAGCGCGACTATGAGTTTCAGGAGGTCATTGGCAAGAGCAAGGTGCTGAAGGATGTTCTCGGCATCGTAAAGAAGGTGGCGCCAACCCAGACCCCGGTCCTTATCACCGGGGAGAGCGGCACCGGGAAGGAACTCATCGCGCGCGCGATCCATGCCCACAGCGACCGTAAGGATAAGCTCTTCCTGCCGGTCAACTGCGGCGCATTGCCGGAGACGCTGCTCGAGAGTCTGCTCTTCGGGCACCTGAAGGGATCTTTCACCGGAGCCTTCGCCAATCAGGAGGGGCTTTTCGAAAAAGCCCGCGGCGGCACGATTTTCCTGGACGAGATCGGCGAGATCCCGCAGCACCTCCAGGTCAAACTCCTGCGCGGTTTGGAGGCCAAGGAGATCTTGCCGATCGGCAGCACCACCCCGAGACGGATCGACGTGCGGGTGCTTGCCGCCACCAACCGGGATTTGCTCAAGGAGGTGGAGCACGGGCGCTTTCGCGATGACCTTTATTATCGGTTGAACATCATGGAGATTCACATCCCTCCTCTAAGGGATCGGCCTGAAGATATCCCCGTGCTGGTCGAGCATCTGATTCAAAAGCACAACCCGGAGCTCAGGAAAAACTTTAAAGGGGCCGACGGGGCGGTCATCCGCACGCTCATGTCGCTGACGTGGAAGGGAAACGTCCGCGAATTGGACAACGTCATCGAGCACACGATGATCCTGGCTGACGGCGATTGGATCAAGCTGGACCATCTGCCGCGCTCGATCACGGAAGGCAGGGATACGCCGCCGCCGTTCACCTATGAGTTGAAAGAGGCGTTGCGGCAGTATGAGCGGCAGCACATCCGCCGTGTCTTGGAGGAGGTGAGCCAGGACCGTAAGGAGGCGGCCCGGCTGCTGGACATCAGCCTCTCTTCCCTGTACCGCAAAATCGAGGAATTGGGAATTTCCACGGAGACCTAACTCGCCATCATCAAGTCCTGCCGGGAGCGCTGCCACGCTTTTTCGCAGCTCTGGGACGAGATCGAAGCCCTGCTTCTTAATTTTTGGAATCGGGAGCCCGGTGGATCTCGTTTATGGCAAAAAGACAATCCGATAACTCAGCAGCGCATACGGGCGTTGAGATTCTTCCTGAGAAGGTTAATAGTGAAGAGAAGCGCATGGGGCCTACCGCTGTTTAATTTTTATTGACTCGGGCCGGAAGGTTTTCTCCCGAGGATCCACACTTTCCGTAGCGTAGCCAAATTCCTCTTGCCAAAAGCGCCGCGTTGGGGTAGTGCCACCATAAATATATAGGAGTTGCTCATGGACTTTAATCTACAAGCAGATTCCCGCGAGATCAGCGTGTTCAGGAAGGAAGTCCAAGAATGGCTTCAAGAGAACATGCGCGGGGCCGAGGAGCTACGGTGGTCAGCCACGTGGTCGACCCGTGAGAATGAGGAAGAATACGGGTTCCGGCGCAAGCTGGCCCGCAAGCTGGGGGGGAGAGGCTGGCTCTTCCCGATGTTCCCCGTCGAGTATGGAGGGGGAGGGCTCGCTATCGACCACCAGTTGGTGTTGGAGAGCGAGCTTGATCGCTACGGCATCAGCCTTGCAGCCGTATTCTACACGCTCGCGCGCATCGTGGCGCCCGTGATTCTCAAGTGGGGCACCGAAGAACAGAAACGAAATTTTCTACCTCCCATGCTGCGCGGGGAAGTCTCAGTTTGGCAAGTGCTCACGGAGCCGCAGGGCGGCAGCGACATCGCCACCTGTCGTACCAAGGCCATCAGGGACGGCGACCATTACGTGGTCAACGGCCAGAAAGTCATGGTGGGCTACCACCATCCGCCGGATTTCCTGTGGACGCTCGTGTGCACTGACCCGTCCGGTCCCCGGCATGAGAACCTGGGCTGGCTGTACATACCGGGGAACTCCGATGGGATTACCATCCAGCCCATGCGCCTTATGATGGGGATAAAGAACGCCGTGTTTTTCGACAATGTCCGCGTGCCGGCATTCAACTTAGTGGGAGGCGAGAACAACGGCTGGAGCGTGGCCAATACCCACCTTGAGCTCGAACACGGAGGTGAGGGCAGGGTGGGGGCGGACCCGTTGGTCGAACGAGTCGTGGAATATTGCCGCGAGACGCGAGTCGCAGCCACGCCCCTCCTGGAGGATACAAGCGTACGGGACATGATCGCCGACATGATGATCGAGCTCCATGTCGTGCACCTGTTTGCGCGGCGCAACTTCTGGCATCGGTACGTCAGGGAGCCGCATCCGTACGGCGGCGCTCAGTTCAGGTATTACCAACGGATGGTGCGGCTTAGAAACGGCGAGCGGCTGCAGCAAATCATGGGCTACCACGCTCTTGTGCCCGATCTGACCGTCAATGAGGTGGTGGACTTTGAGTACGTGGTGCGCAGCGGCCCCGGCATGCTCCATGGTGGAGGCACGCTGGATACCGATCGGCTGGTCTTTGCGCGTCGCGTTGGCCTGGGTCGCCCGACGAAAGAGAAGGCGCCTGAGACGATTTAAAAAGCTGTGATCGTGCTCTTGAGGATGAATAGTCAGACCGAGGACCGCAGACCGAAGACCGGAGAGAAGGCCGCTGACCGCGGACCGTCGACCGTCGGCGGTCGGCCGTCGTGCACGGGTCATCCGTCGGCGGTCCCCGGTCGTTTTGTCAACGATCACGAAACCCGAACACGAGCACGTATGAGAAGGGATAGCTTATGGACCTCAGGCTGACCAAGACACAGAACATGTTCAAGAGGGCAGCCGCCGACTTTCTGAAAGCCGAGGCGCCATCTCACACCATCACCGAGTGGTTTGGTAGCAAAGCGGCTTTTCTGCCTGATCTATACCGCAAGGCGGCCGCCCTGGGATGGCTGGGCATGGTGATCCCCGAGCGGTACGGCGGTGCTTCGACTTCTTTCACCGACTGCGCCGTTGTGTTCGAAGAGTTGGGGCATGGGCCGCTTCCCGGCCCGCTTTTCTCCTCCGGCGTGCTCGGCGCGCTGCTCGTGCTGGAAGGCGCTTCCGAGGAGCAAAAGAAAACTCTACTTCCGGCCGTCTGCAGCGGAAAGTCGATCGTCATCGCGGCGGTCGCTGACGGAGGAGTGGACTGGGGCCCCGAGTCGGTTGAAACGCGGCTCACCAGGACAACCGATCACCTCGTGCTCGATGGGACGAAGCGATTTGTGTACGACGCGGAGGCCGCGACCGCCTTCATCTGCGCGGCACGCACAGAGAGCGGCGAGATAGCGCTCGTCCTGGTGAACCGGGAAAGTCCCGGAGTATCGATTATGCCAAAAGCTGGCTTCATGGTATCGGTTGCGGAAGTGCGCTTCGATAAGGTTCGGGTGCCGGTTTCGAGCCTGCTCGGGGGAGCGGGCGCGGGTTGGCAGATTCTCGACCGCGCCCTGGAAAAGGCGCTTCCCATACTCTGCGCGTACCAGGTCGGGGCGTGCCAGGAGATTTTTGACTTCACCGCCGAATACACCCGAACCCGGGTGGTGTTCGGCCAGCCGATCGGCCGCTTTCAGCGCGTCCAGGACCACTGTGTGGAAATATCGATCCACCTTGACGCGGCGCGCTGGGTGACTTACGAAACGCTGTGGAAGCTCGATTCAGGCGTGCCTGCCACCGCCGGCGTGCATGAGGCCAAGGCGGTGGCAAGCGAGGCTTACTACCAGGTTTGTAATTTTTCCCATATGGTGCACGCCGGGCCAGGCACAGACTACGGGCATCCTTTGATGGCGCACAGCGTCATGGCCCACACGTTGTACCAGTACCTGGGCACGCCGTTGCAACACAAACGCCGGATGATGGATGCCTTGTACCCACGGGCGGGAAGTAGAGAATAATGGACAGGCTGAGCTCCCTCGGGGAGCGCGCTCTCGGCTGCGGCCGATGGGCTTGTGCCATGAGCCGTACCGTCTGTGATCGGACGTCCGCAGCCTCGCTCGCGCTTCCCTCGGTCGCGGGCAAGTACGTCCTCGGCCTGAAGGACTCGCCCCGGAGGTCCTGTCGGTGAATAATGCCGGCCAGTTTCAACTTAGGAGGAAATTGTGATGAAGCTCAAAACGACTCTTTGTGATGTGCTCGGCATCCAGTATCCCATCATTCAGGCCGGGATGGGGTGGGACAAGCAAGGCTCTACCACGCCGGCCGCGCTCGTGGCGGCGGTCTCCAATGCAGGCGGGCTCGGCGTCGTCGGCGGCAGCCCGATGCAGCCGGATCTGATCCGCGAGCGTATTAAACAAACCCGAGATCTCACCGATCGTCCCTTTGGTGTGGATATCACGCTGCCGAGGCTCAGCGAGGTACCGTCCGACGTGCCGCCTTCGGATACACGGATGGTGCGCCGGTTCATCGAAGACGCTCACCCCGAGCACATGGGGTTTGTTAGGAAGATGGTTCAAGATTTGGGCTTGGAACTCCAGGAGCCTGACGCCCGCTCCTGGATCAAAACCCCTGAGTTGGTTCGGCGTCAGTTGGATGTCATCCTCGAAGAGCGCGTGCAGGTGCTGGCTATCGGACTTGGGGATACCAGAGAGGTGGTTCCTCTTGCCCATGCTCAAGGCATGAAAGTCCTCGCTCTGGCGGGCAACGTCCGCCATGCTGTCAGGCACGCGCGAAACGGCGTGGATGTGATCGTGGCCCAGGGTTACGAGGCGGGAGGGCACACCGGTAACATTGCCAATTTTGCTCTGATTCCGCAGGTGGTCGACGCAGTACGCCCGACCCCGGTGGTAGCGGCGGGCGGGATCGCCGATGGTCGCGGCTTGGCCGCTGCGTTATCATTGGGAGCGGTCGGGGTGTGGTGCGGGACGGTTTTTTTGATCAGCCAGGAAAGCGCTATTCATTCAGACTACAGAAACCAAATCGTTACAGGCAGCACTGAGGATTTCATCCTTGGCCGGTATTGCAGCGGCAAGCCATCTCGCCATTTTCGTAGCGCATATATCCAGGCTTGGGAAAAGTCTGGCCTGCGGGCCCTGGATATGCCATATCAGGGAGTGTTGACCGATGAGGTTCGATTAGCGGCCGAAGCGGCAAATCGAGTGGGTGTTATGAGCGTTCCGGGAGGACAAATCGCCGGCCTATTAGGCGAAAAGCACGTGAGACCGGCCAGGGAGATCCTGGAAAGCATGATGTCTGAGGCCGCACAGATCCTTAAGGACATGGCGGGCAGATACGTCTTATAGGCTTAGGGCGGTTTTGCATTGGGGGCCGAGATCAGGCCGCGGGTCATGGACTAAGCTCCCTCGGGGAGCGCGCTCTCGGCTGCGGCCGATGGGTTCGTGCCATGAGTCGTACCGTTTGTAATCGGACGTCCGCAGCCTCGCTCGCGCTCCCCCTCGGTCGCGTATAAAGAGATACGCGGCCTTCTTCGTCGCTCCGACGTGGGACATGGAACACTCGGTTGCTCTTCTGCAGGGATATAGCGCTCTCGATCTCACTGATCTCAAAGGGCAGCTTTGCGGTCGGCTTCTCGCTGATCTCGGCATGGAGGTTATCAAGGTTGAGCCGCCCGGAGGCGATCCTGTTAGAAGGTGGGGACCGTTCAGGGAGTTCCCAAGCGGGTCGCTCCTGAGTCTTCCCTTTGCCCATCTGAACGCCAACAAGAAGAGCATTATCCTCGACCTTCAGGAGCCCGAAGGCCGGGCCCGATTTCTTAAGCTTGCCGAGAGAGCGGATGTTGTCCTGGAGAGCTTTGCGCCGGGATTCCTTGATTCAGCGGGGTTGGGGTATCATGACCTGGCCCGGGTGAACTCCCGCCTTGTCATGGCATCCGTGAGCGGTTTTGGCCGGAGCGGCCCGCGGGCGAAATGGGCTGTCTCCGATATCGTTGTGTTTGCCATGAGCGGCCTGATGCACATCTCGGGCGATCCCTCCCTGCCTCCGTGCAAGCCCCCTGAGACCCAAGCGTACTATTTCGGGAGCCTGTTTGCCGCCCTTGGAGTCGTTGCCGCTCTCTATCATCGCGAGCGCACCGGCAAAGGCGACCATGTCGATGTATCGATGCAGGAAGCTTTAGCGACGCAGGAGCACCTGATTCGTCTCTATGCCAACGAGGGGGAAATCCTAAAGCGAGAAGGCAGCCAACACGGGCATGTGGCGCCGGCAAAAATTTTTCCCTGTCGAGACGGTTATGTCTATCTCTACGTGACCCGCCAGCACTGGAAAGCCTTTTTGAAGGCCTGGAGCGATCACCCGGCTACGTTCGATGGCGCGCAGTGGGAGAACAACCTCTATCGCCGGGCCCATGCGGAAGAGATCAACCGAGAAGTCGAGAGATTCACGGCGGGATACGGCAAGGAGGAGCTGACGGCATATCTTCAGTCACGCGGGATCCCGTGCATGCCGGTCAATAGTCCGCGCGAATTCATCGCCGACGAGCAGGTTCGGATGCGCCGGTTCTTCGTCCAGACAACGTATCCCAGGTTGGGAAGCGTTAACCACCTCGCTTCGCCTTTTTTGATCGGAGGCGCCCGGCCCAAAGTAAACCCGGCCCCCGGCCCTGGCGAGCACCAGCAAGAAGTATTCGAATGGATCCAGCGGCCGGCCGACGGCTGGCCCTCCGATCGTGATACAGAAAACGACCCGCAGAACGGCCGCCCCCTGAAGGGGATGCGCATTTTAAGTTTCGATCACGTCTTGGCCGGACCCTACGGGATGACCTTGTTGGCCGAGTTGGGGGCGGAGGTGATCAAGGTAGAATCGCGCCGGGGCGGGCTCGACCCGTTTCGCTTCTTTGGGGCGGGTGAAGATCCGAATCTCTCACCGCGCTTTCTGGAATTCAATCGCAACAAGCTCTCTGTTACGGTCAACCTCAAGCATCCGGAGGGAGTCGACCTGATCAAAGATATGGCGCGCCGCTGCGATGCCGTAGTAGACAATTTCAGTGTCCGGGTCATGCCATTACTAAAGCTCGGCTATGAGGATCTGGCCGAGACCAAAGGCGACGTTATCGCGCTCAGGATGCCGGGACTGGGCTGTGCCGGTCCGAAGAGCAGTTTTGCCACCGTTGGAACCAACATTACGGCCTTTACCGGATTTACTCATCTTTGGAATCACCCGGAAAAGAGCGATCCGCCGATCGGCTCGCAGACGGTCTACCCCGACTACGTTTCCGGTGTCGTTGCCGCCATCCTGATTGTCGCGAGCGTACTTTTTCGCGAGCGCGCCGGACGCGGTCTTTCCCTGGATCTGTCTCAGGCGGAGGCTGCGGCGTACATGATAGCGATCCACTTGATGGAAGCGCTGAATTTGGAACGTGATCCGGAGCCGGCTGGGAATCGCGTTTCCTTTGCCGCGCCGCATGGTTGCTATCCGTGCGCGGGAGAGGATCGTTGGTGTGTGATTGCTGTAGAGACAGAAGAGCAGTGGCGGGCCCTGGCGAGAGGGCTTGGCCGGCCGGAGCTGGCGGTGGATCCGCGTTTTTCTTCTTTCTCGGCCCGAAAGGTCCGTCAGGATGAGCTGGACGGCCTGATCGAAGCGTGGACGACGGAAAGAGATGCTTACCAGGTAATGGAGCTGTTACAGGGTCTGGGGGTCCCTTGCGGCGTCGTGCAGAACGGGGCCGACCTGGTTGAGGATGAGCATCTTAGAGCGCGCGGCTTCGTCGTGCAGCGGGAAAATACCAGGGTGGGGCGTGTTACTTTGCCGGGTTTCCCGCTCAGATTTGCGCATTGTACGTTAGAACCGAAATGGGAATTTCCGGAACTGGGACGGGATAACGAGCCGGTCTTAAGGGATTTGTTAGGATACAGCCCGCAGCGCATTGCTCAGTTAGCTCGCGAGGGCATCTTAGAGTAGTCTCGACAGGAGGGCGCGGAGGTACTGACCGCGGGGAGGAAAATATGAAGATCGTAAACGCAGCGGCGCTCATGTTGCTTGTGACCGCAGGAGCCGCGTGGGGGCAGACCGCCAAGCCGGCTACCTTGGCCGAGGTGGCGCGGTACACCGGCGCTGACCGCGGGCGGATACTCGCCGAAGGAGCCAAGAGAGAAGGAAAACTGGTTTGGTATACGTCGTTGACCGCGTACAAAGAGATCGTCGATGTTTTCGAGGCCAGGCACCCGGGAGTAAAGGTCGAGACCTATCGGGCCTCGTCTGCGGGACTTATGAAAAGAACCCTCACGGAGGCCCAGGCGCGCCGCCACGTTGTGGATGTCTTTGAGACTACTCCTCCTCCCCTCATGTTGTTCCGGGACCAGCAACTTCTCATGCCTTACACCACGCCGAGCATCGCCTCTTATCCCGAGGACTCTAAAGAAGACGCTCCAAAGGGTCTCTTTTACTGGGTTACAGACCGCGAGTCATTTGTCGGCGTTGGGTATAATAAGAATTCCGTCCCGGCGAAAGATGCGCCCAAGGACTTCGGGGATTTGCTAAAACCGCAATGGAAGGGAAAACTGGCATTCTCGGGGACCGATACCGGCGAGCGGATAGTCGGAGCTATGCTCAAAGCCAGGGGTGAAGAGTACATAAGGAAACTCAAGGGTCATGACGCTAAGCTGCATATGATTTCCGGCGGCGCCCTCAACGAGTTGGTGGTTGCGGGAGAGGTTGCGATCTCGCCGACTATTTTTCGCAATCACGTTCTCATGGCCGCTGAGAAGGGAGCTCCGGTGGGGTGGGTTCCCATGGAACTGGTCTTGAGCAATGCAGGGGGGTCAGCCATTGCGGCTCACGCCCCGCACCCCCATGCGGCGATGCTGTTTGTCGATTTCATTTTAAGTCCGGAAGGCCAGAAGATTTTTGAAGAGGTATTCAAGTACGGCACTCCCTTGAAAGATTATGGCTTCAAACGCTGGTACCCTGAAAAGGGACTGACGACGGCTCAGTACGAGCAGTTATCCGACAAATGGCGCAAGCTACTTCGGGAGATAGGGCGAAAGTAGAGGTGAACGATGGCGGATAAGAAACTGATTTTGGAGGAGATCTCAGAGGAGGAGGGGATTGCGTGGATTACCTTTAACCGTCCGGAGAAGAAGAACGCTTTCAGCAGGGCATTGATCGCGGAGCTGATCGATAGCCTGGAAGCGCTGAAAGACAATGAGAAAATTCGGTGCATCGTCACCACCGGCGCCGGCGACTCGTACTCTTCCGGCCGGGACCTTTACGATATGCGGCAAGCTCCCGAGGCCGGAAGAGGGAGAGCGGACCTCGCGAATGCGGAGGTCGTTCGGCTATTGCGTAGTTGCCCTCAGATCACCATAGCCGCAGTCAAAGGATACTGTTTGGGGGGAGGTCTTGCCGTTATCAATGGGCACGACCTGGCCATTGCAGCGGAGACGGCACAAATCGGCATGCCAGAAATCATCCGCGGAAGCTATGGCGCCACCGCGACGCCGACCTTATTCCATTCCGGGATACCTTTAAAGAAAGCCTTCTACATTCAGCTCACGGGCCGCAACCTCAGCGGAGTGGAGGCGGAAAGGGTAGGTCTCGTCTCCATCGCGGTCCCGGAGAAAGATCTGATGCCGTTTGTCAGGGAGCTGGCCCGAGAGATCGCGAGCCGCAGTCCGGTGGCTTTAGAACACGCGAAGCTCGCTGCCTATATGGAAAAGGATATGGAGTTCGACATGGCCCTCAGGGCAGACGACTGGGTATCTCATAGAATGAGATATCGCACGAATCCGTTGAGCGATGTGGAGGGCTATATGAAATCTCAAAAAGGCGGCGGCAGCTTGGATTACGTAAAACCTGAGCGAAAGGATCAATAACCGACTTGCGAATTATGAGAGACCATACGCATGAACAGGAATCGAACCCTGTCTGCCGGCATCCGGGCCCTCCCTCATGTGCCGGAAGCGGTTAAGGATATCAAGGCCTGGCTCTTCTTCTTGACCGCGGCTGCCGTTTTTTACCTGGTTGTCCCGCCGCTCTTTTTTATCTTCTCCGCGAGTTTGATTTCTGACCAGGGTCCGGGTGCGGGCGCCGTTACCTTGGAGCACTATGGCAGCATCATCGGATCGCTGTCCCAGTTTGGGACGCTGATTTGGAACTCGCTGATTTTCTCCCTGGGCAGCGCTGCGGGGGCTCTGCTGCTTGGGATGCTTCTCGCCTGGCTGGCCGAGCGCTCGGACGCCCCTTTCCGGAGCGTTGCCTACGTGACCGCATTCATATCGTTTGGCATACCGGGAATCGTCAAGGTCATCGGTTGGATACTGCTTCTCGGGCCGGAGGCGGGATTGATCAACGTAGCGGCGCGGGACCTCACCGGAATCTTTCCCGTTTTTGACTTGTTCTCCATGTCCGGAATGATTTTGGTCGAGGCGCTGCTCTGGGCACCGGTCGTCTTTCTCCTCATGGCCACTCCGTTCCGCTCTCTGGACCCGTCCCTCGAAGATGCCGCCGTGGTCTCCGGCAGCAATAACTGGCAGGCCTTCCGACGCGTAACCCTGCCGCTCGCGCTTCCCAGCGTTCTCGCGGTTTTGATTCTGACGTTTGTCCGGTCGCTGGAGGCTTTTGAAATCCCCGCTCTGGTCGGGCTACCCGCCGGCATAGAGGTGCTGACGACCAAGATCTACCTTCAAGTCACCGGCGGCTTTCTGCCCAGATACGGCGAGGCGAGCGCCTATGCCGTTTTTCTGATGGGGCTGGTGGCCGTTGTCCTCGTCTTTTACCACAAAGTGACGGGCCAGACTTACAAGTTCACCACCGTAACGGGCAAAGGTTATCGCCCGCGCCGCGTCGAGCTCGGTCGATGGCGCTGGGTGGGGGGAATTCTCCTGCTGACGCTCCCTCTGGTCCAGATATTGCCTTTGGCGGCCCTCATCTGGTCATCGCTGCTGCCCTATTTGCAGCCACCGTCTTCGCAGGCGCTCGCTCAACTCTCTTTAGCCAATTACTCGAGCGCCTTCAGGGATGTGTCTATCGTGCGCGCCATCCTTAATAGTCTCATAGTGAGCTTATCGGCCGCCACAGCCACCGCCCTCCTGACTTTCGTGGTTGCGTGGCTGGTCGTGCGCACGAATTTTTCCACTCGCTGGCTGCTGGACCAGGTGGCAACCGTGCCTCTGGTTTTTCCGGGGCTTGTTATGGGCGTGGCCGTGCTGAAAATGTACCTGACCCTACCGATCCCGGTTTACGGAACGATTTGGATCATCGTTTTGGCCTTCCTGGCCCGCTATCTCCCCTACGGGGTTCGCTTCAGCTACGCCGGGCTGCTCAGCATACACCGCGAGCTTGAAGAAAGCTCGGCGGCATGCGGCGGGAGCTGGGGACAAACCGCGCGCAAGATTCTCATCCCTCTTATGCTGCCCTCCTTGTTCGCGGGGTGGATCTATGTCTTTCTGATCACGATAAGAGAATTGTCGGTAGCCCTCTTGCTCTATAGTTCAGGTTCCCAGGTCGTTTCAGTAACCATATGGGAGCTATGGGAAAACGGCCGCGTGGGCGAATTGGCGGCGTTTAGCTTGGTGATCACGGCGGGGACAGTCCTCTTGGCGCTTATCTTCCAGAGACTGGCTCGACGGCACAGCCTGGAAATCTAAATCATCCGGCTTCCCGGAAGGCAGAGCGCGGCTGAGATCGACGTTTCACGGGCGCGGTAGAGGTCGGCGCACTGGAGGCATAGCCCATGAGCGGGCCGCCAGTTCGGAAAATCCGTGACGATGGCGGCGATCACCTCCGGTGGCAGACGATCGGGCTCCGGCGCGAAGGAGTGGGTCGGAAAGCCGCACAGGGGACAGCGGTTCCCCGGGCTCGCCGTAGTTGGCAAGTCTCCGGCGCCGGCCAAAGGGTTGCATGCGAAGGCAACGAGCTCCGGATGCGCGCTTCGCTCGTGATCGAAGAACTGGCTAAACTTTGGGGCGCTGTCTTCTCCCAACATCGGGAAGGCCCGGCGGAAATCCTTTAGCCGCTCGGCGCGTACGGATTCGGACGCCCAGCCGCGGCGCGACATGCGGCCGTCTATGGTTGCATCCCAGAGGGCGCGGTAACGCTCCGCCAGCAGCCGGTCGTGCGCGGGTCCGCCCGCTGCCGCGGGCAGAACCGGCTCGTAGCCGAAATCCGGGTCGAGCATGTCGGTGATGTGGAGCAGCTCGTGGCGGAGGAAACTCAATAAAGCGGCGGGATCGAGCAGAGATTCGGGTCTTAAAAGAATGCGTACGTTACGTTGCTCCCGGTCGCTCGATCCCTCTTCCGCGCCGACGAACAGTTCCGCCCCTTCGAGTTTTTTTGCCGCGGTTCGGCCGACCAGGCAAGTTTTTATTCTGGACAGGAGGATAGGTTGCTCGCCGAGCGCCTCCTCGATCGGATGGGCTAATCCTAACCGGATAAACCATGCCCGGTGAAGGTCTTGGAAGCCTCGCTCGCGCTCCTCCGGATCGGAAATCTCATAGGGGCGGCAGCGCTCGCGGTCAAATTCACCGGCCTTCGGGTGCTCGCGCAGACACAGAAAGACCGCTTCCTCGATAAGCCGCGGGTCGTAGTGTAGCGTGTCATCACTCATCAGTCTTCCATCACTTCCGGCGTGCCGGCGCCCGGCATGGCCATGCATCCCGCGCCATCGCCGCACGCCATCGGCACTGCGTTGTCGTCTGCCGGCCGCAGGCTCAGGTTGTCGGGGCCTCGCGGTATGCCGAATCGGGCGCACTCTTGCATGACGAATCCATAGCACAGCCCGCCGAGCCGGCCGTAAAATCCTCTCGGATCCTGGCGCGCGAGCTTGTTGGCGAAGCCAGGCAAAAACCGCCCCAGATGGTCGCGTAGAAAGAGGCGTGTGGCCTTGCGCGTCTCTTCCAGCATCGACGCCTCTCCACGCTCCAGCGCATAGGCCTCTTTGAGCGCGAGAAAAGACAGGAACTCCAGCTCACAGCTCAAGTGGTCCGGTCGCTCGTGCTCTTCCGTGCTCAGGGTGAGACCAAAAGCTTCATAGAAGCCCATTAAGTCTCCCAATTCATGGGGCTGTTGAAAGAGCGCTTCCGTCCCGTATTCGGTTTCATAGGGCGGAACGGCTCCGCGCGCCGTGTGGCCGAACAGCCGCAGATAAGAGTCCGATAGCTCTCTGACGGCGGTTCCTTCGGCTGTTGTCAGGCCGGCTACTGAGGCCGTTAGGCCGCCGTCGCTGCCCGCCTCCAGCAAAGCTGCGGCCTGCGCCAGGGTGGCGGCGCTCTCGCGAGAGGCGAGCCGCGCTAGAGTTTCTTCCGTCGGTGAGCGAAAGCCGAGCGCCAGCGCGCCAAAAAGAGTCGCCCGGCAAAGCGCCAAGTCAACTTCGCTGAGGTCGTGATTTATTCTTGATTCCGGTATTTCGACCATCCTTACTCTCCTATTCGTTCAAGACGTTTAAGCCGTTCAAGTCGTTCCAGGCTTTAACGTTTTGAACCATGTTGAACGATTGGAACGTATGGAACTCCCTGTAGATCATATCGAGTTGGCATGTTGTGCCGGGCGCACGTATACCGGCTCTTCCACGGTCGTGCGGAAAATCTCCTTTCCGGTCTGACCGTAAGCGATGACGGTGTCGTTATACACGGTAATTTTCTTGCCCCTGAGAGTCGTCTCGTAAATCTTCGGTCCCTCTTTGATCTCGTAGCGAAAGATGATCCGGTTGGACCGGCGGAAAAGCTGGAGCACGGCAAGCAGCTCGCGATCGGGATACGTGTAGCGCTCGATCGCTTCGTCGACTCCCGGTCCGAACATCTGCCGCAGGTAATCCCGTGGAACCCAACGGGGCGGGATGTAGTAGCCATTGGGCTCCGTTCCAAACTGGGGATAAAGGGGAAGGGCCACTTTGGCTACGTGGACCATGTAATAGATCGGGTTATAGCGATCCTCCGCCCACGTGCCGTCCCGATTCATCTTGACCAGTCCCTGCAGGC
>JACPFH010000110.1 GCA_016183075.1 Deltaproteobacteria bacterium
CGGCGGGCGTGGAAACAGGCGCTCCGCGCATCGGGATAGACCAGTGACTCCGCCTTCGCCGCTGACTCGAACAGATCGAGCCACTCAGGGAGGAGGAACTGGAATTGAGAGTCAGAACTGGGCACCTTAGAGATCCTATGACGATAGAAATCCGTGAACTTTTGCCTTCGGCAACTCTTTAACCCGCTTGAAAAATTCGGTCTCCGTGATTTGCGTCGGCCACTCTAGGTTGACCGATAGGAGGAAGTCGCTCTTGTCAGGTAACCGTTTCACTTGAATGGCCTGTAGCCGCACGAGGTAGTTGAGGTCACGGATCAGCGCTTTACGCGGATTACTAACCTTGTAAAAGTGACCCGTCCGCTTTTCAAGCACCGCAAGAGTCAGACTATCTTCGTCCAGGAACAGTTGCAGCAGTTGCACATGCCGATCCGACATTACGCGCTTGCGCGGTGATTTCAGTCGCCCGAAAAGATCCGCGACGGTATTTCGGTAGAGGGCCTTAGCGACGTGTAATCGAATCTCAGAAAACAATCGGTTGCATTGGCTCTCGATGCCTTTCAGCGCGAACTTGAGGAAAGGTGTCAGGTCGTGATTCAAAGCGCGTGTTTCGCTGAGCGCGGTCAAATAGCCCGGCTTTTGCTCGTAATAATAGTTCGACATGGCGATAAAAAGTGTGTCGCGCAAGCCGACACGCTGAAGCATCAGCGCCTCTAGGGCGCGTGCCGTGCGGCCATTGCCGTCGAGAAACGGATGCATCGCAGCGAAGTGGTAGTGAAGCGCAAGAGCCTGAATGAGCGGGTCGTGGTCGAGAAAAACGGTTCGTGCCGCCTGACAAAGTTGCCGCAAAGTAGTGTCGCACTCCTCTCCTCCTTCGACGCCCCGATGCCGGGGAGCGCCGAAAGTCACATTTTGATCCCGCCTGCGTAACTGTCCCGGCGGGCAGTGATCATCATCGCAACCGGAAACGATGCGCCGGTGAACTTCGCACACAAGAGTCTCATCGATCGGACGGTCGGATTCCAAGTGGGCAATCCAGCGGTAGGTAGCCAAGGCGCAAGCCGCTTGACGCTGCGACCGCGTTTCTAGCTGCTCCGGTGTCTCACGCATGGCCGCGTCCAATTCTTTTTCAGTGAATTCGGCTCCCTCTATGCGCGAAGTCCCGGCCACCTCTCGCTTGAGCTGAATCTGTTGGAGCTGGTCAGCCCAACTGCGCTGATAGGGAATCTGAGTCAGCGCCAACATCGCTGCTTTCGCCCCTAAGAACTCGGCCTGTATAGCCGCCGGGTCATACGTAATCCAACGGCTGGGCGTTTCATAGTGAATTACCATGACGGTATTGTAGCCCAGTTCATTTCCAATTGGAATACGCGACCGGATACCGAATAAACCAAGTTAAGTCAATGACTTATATACTATTCTAGACAGTCGCTATGGCTTTCATTTCCCGGTTCATTTCCCGCGGTGTTTCCATCCAGTGTCATAACTCCCCGCTGAAGGCGCGGTGCTGGAGGGAGGCGAACAGCACGTCCATCTGCGCCAGCGACGTGCGCTGCGCCGTCTTCAACTTCTCCACCGCTCGCACTCGACAGGCGAATTCGCGCTGCAACGGGAGGGGCGGAAGTGGAATTGGCATTCCCTTGATAAGCCCCATGTTCAAGCCTGACATGATCGCACCTTTCGCAGTTTGCGTGAGATACTTCCGCGCAATTGGGTGTTGAAGAAAGTAAGCGTGCAGGAAGAGCGGCAGGCACTTTGCTGGGTCAAGCGTGATGCAGCAAAGGTGCTTGGTGTTGATGGCAGGTGGAATGTCGTCTGGTACCACCGCGCAACGTCCACATGTGCCCATGATGGTGATGAGCACATCGCCCGGATGGACGGTGTATCGCTTGAGTTGGCGATACTTCGCTTCGCTGATAAAGCGGCGCTCGCTCCAGCGGAATTCGTTCGCAACCGCGTTGTCGATACCAAGCACGGCAATTCCGCAGTCGGTGAATTCACTATGGAGGAGCTGACTACCAAACGGACCCGTGCGGATCGAACCAGCAACAGGCTTCGCAACGCCGGCAATGTCGGTCATTGCCCATCCTTTGGAGACCGGATCGCCAAAGAGGTCGAGGAAGAGGGATTGGGTAAGGAAGTTGAGTTGGGCGAGGGCGGCGCGCCGCATAGCCCGCAACGCCTCCGCCCAGTCCAACACCTCCGCAATCCGCCGCTGCTCCGCCAGCGGCGGCAGGGGAATCTCGAGCTTTGCCAGAAAGTTTTCAGGAACGCGCCGCTGGCCAGCACTCCCAGTCATCCTCCGTTCGCCAGCAAGGCGAACGCGCCCCAGTCGGAGGAAGTGCAGTGTGTAACGGGCATCCAGTTTATTGGCGCGCGGACGAACAACGTGGAACTCTGTCGAACCGAAGCCTGCCCGGTGAGTCAGCAGTGCTTGAGCAATCTTTCCGTTCTCGAAGCAGGGCGTGATTTTCGCCACGAGAACATCACCGGACACAAACGGAGTGTAGCCTTTGGCGACTTCCGCGTAGGTCCGCGTTTCCTCTTCGGTGATGCTAGCAGTCTCAGCAGACACAGCGGACATTGGGACGAACGAGACATGGTCCTTCGCCGTAAGCGTTTCGGCGAGACGCGGGTTTAACTCTGCGACTTCATCAAGCGAGACCTGCGGCCATTTGCCATCCGTCGTTCGGACTTCGGCCTTCACTTCAGCCTCCCCTCCAGCTCCTTCATGCCCTGCTGAATCTCCGCCTCCAGTTTGCCGAGGCTGGCGAGGATTTCGCCCGGCGGGCGGTGCGCGACTTCTTCGTGAGCGACTTCCTTGTAGCGACTGAGCGAGAGGTCGTAGCCCTGCGCGGCGATGTCGGCCTTGGGGACGCAGAAACTTTGCGCGGTGCGCGGGCGGTCGAGTTCGCTGACGTAGGTCTTGCCCTCACCCCTGCCCTCTCCCGCAGGCGGGCGAGGGAGTGAATGCAAAGTGCGCCAGCGCGTGAGGATGTCGGGCAGGTTGTTCTTCGCGTGTTCGTCGGCGGCGAGCGCGACCTTGGGGACAGGGCCGAGCTTTTCTGGCGACAAGAGTTCCGTGCGTTTGTCGTCGAGCGACGTGCCGTCGGCGTCCACGTCGTAGAACCAGACGTGGTCAGTGCCTCCGGAGTTGGTCTTGGTGAACAGGAGGATGGCGGTGGAAACCCCCGCGTAGGGCTTGAACACGCCGCCGGGCAGCGAGATCACGGCGTCGAGTTTCTGCTCCTCGACGAGGAGCTTTCTCAACGTCTTGTGCGCGGTGGATGAGCCGAAGAGCACACCGTCAGGCACGATGACGGCGGCGCGTCCACCGGGCTTGAGCAGGCGTAGGAACAACGCGAGAAAAAGCAGCTCGGTCTTCTTAGTCTTAACGATCTGGAGCAGATCCTTGGCGGTGTTCTCGTAGTCGAGCGATCCGGCAAACGGCGGATTGGCCAAGACCAGCGTGTACTTTTCCTCCTCTCCCGCGTGGTCCTGCGCGAGCGAGTCGCGGTAGCGGATGTCGGGGTTCTCCACGCCATGGAGCAGCATATTCATACTGCCGATACGAAGCATGGTGTTGTCAAAGTCGAAGCCGTGGAAAAGACCGTGATGAAAATGCTGTGAGAGTTTCGAGTCTCTGAAGATCTCGGGGTGGCGCTCGCGCAGATATTCGCCTGCGGCGACGAGAAATCCCGAAGTGCCGGAGGCGGGATCGCATAAAATGTCTGTCGGTTTCGGTGCCACCATCTCGACCATAAGCCGGATGATGTGGCGCGGCGTCCGGAACTGGCCGTTTTGGCCGGCTGTAGCGATCTTGGCGAGCATGTATTCGTACAGGTCGCCCTTCGTGTCTCGCTCCTCCATCGGCACCTGATCGATCATATCGACGACTTTCGCGAGCAGCCCTGGCGTGGGAATAGTGAAGCGGGCGTCCTTCATGTGATGCGCGTAGGTGGACTCATCACCGCCCAAAGTCCGAAGGAATGGAAAGACATGCTCGGCCACAACCGTGTACATATCGGCAGGCGCAAAGTTCTTAAAGCGTGACCAGCGGAAGTCTTCGTAGGCGCGCCCGCGGGTATCGTTGCCTTCGGGAAACAAGTGGCGCTCGATCGCCGCTTTGAGACGGGTCGCTTTTAACTCTTCGAGCGTCTGCAGCTCATCGAGCCGCTTGATGAAAAGCAGATAGGTGATCTGCTCGATCACTTCCAGCGGATTGGAGATCCCTCCGGACCAGAAGGCATCCCAGATTCGGTCGATTTGGTTACGAATTTCGTTGGTCAGCATAGTTGTTCACTGACAGGAATTAGGGTCGGTCTTGTATTTTAGCCTCTTTCATCCCAATCTATCCTTCGATATCAGTGTGATTTCCCGGCAAAGCTTGCTGCGGATTTAGCGGGATCTGCGAGCGCGTGATTTGGTTATTCCTCTTCACCCGGGCGAGCTCGAACTCTCTAAAATTGCAGCGATTCTACGCTAATCGCCCTCGTCCTGACAAGGATTTATTAGGCCCGTGTGTGGGCGGCAGGCGCATGGCCAGCGGGACCAGAAAACAGACACACTTCCACGTTTTTAGAATTCTCAAAACGTCGAAATGAGTCGCTATTGACCCAATCTCAGGCGGCGGCGGAGTTCGGCAGACGAAATGCCGCCCTCCTTTTTTAGCCGAGAACGGGACCTCTCGATGATAGCCAGAAACTTGCGGTTTGTGCTGAGAGAGACCGTTTCTCCGTCTGCATTCCGGATGGGGACCACTGCGGCAATTGGCTTTCCGGCCTTGGTCACAATGATTGGTTCTTTTTTGGCCTTAATCGCGTACGCTGAGAGCGGCGCTGAAGCTTGCTTTAGCTCTACTTTCTTCATAGCTCTACAATCTCCCTACCTATTCTCACCCGACTTCTCACTTTTATCCCAACGGCCAGTATGGACACCTTGGGCTCGGGCTCTTCTTCAACATCATAATACACCCTTAAGCTTTCAATGCGAAGCTCCCATGGGGCGACAGGATTCGGCCTCATAGGCTTTCTATTCCTTGTCTCGGTTGTGGGTTCATGGAGGAGCTGACGGTCTACTGTATCGAGGACCGTTTTCCGTTGCCTTGCGGTGAGCCCTTGGAGATGGTCCTCAGATTCAGGCGAGTATTCTATGATGTAAGGCAATAACGGTTGCTCTTCTTTGGTTATTCTTCTTCACCCGGGCGAGCTCGAACTCTCTAAAATTGCAGCGATTCTACGCTAATCGCCCTCGTCCTGACAAGGATTTTTTAGGCCCGTGTGTGGGCGGCAGGCGCATGGCCAGCGGGACCAGAAAACAGACACACTTCCACGTTTTTAGAATTCTCAAAACGTCAAATTGAGTCAGCAACAAACCCGCCGAGTCGCCTTCATCTCTACCACCTTAACGCATGTGACCAGCCCTCTTTCAGCCAGCCAGACCGCCATCGGATAGGTTACCGCTTCCGCACATCTGCGCCGGTTGGCCGGAAACCCGGGGAATGCGCTCAAAGAGAGAAAGCGTTGCTAGCATCCGAGTGTTTTTTTGAGCTTGTCGAGGAGCTGGTTACGTTTCTTTACGCTCATCCTCCGAATGTTGGTCAGTTTCCACTGGATCGCCGGAAGTTTCTCAAGACCTTCGATACCCATCGCGCTCCAGTTCGGCTGCCCTGACTTCACCGACACGAGAAATGTTTTTTCGTCATCAGTCAATTCCTTCTTCAGCGTCCGAATGACCGTCTCCCTGGCCGCGATCAACTCTTCGTAGGTTAATTCGTCCACCGTCATCCCTGCGAACTCGCCCTCATAGATCCGCCGTACATCTTTCCGGGTGGGATTGAGAAGCTCATGGATCGGCCGGTCATGGCTGGCAAGGTACGCGACAAAAGCCTTGCGTATCTCATTCGTGATGCCTTCGTTTTTCAGGAGAACGGCCAGGTCGAAAAGATCTCGCGGGTGTTGACGGTCTAAGGACGCGCAGAGTTTACCCCCATAAAGGTCGGCCACCGAAAGCGTCCGCGCCGTCACCGATAGCTCGAAAAGATCTTCCGCGCGCCGCGTCAGTTCACGCTCCGTCGCGGGGAAGACCGATCCTCGAATGACTTCGTTAGGCTCGATCTTTATTCGCGCCTGTCCGGTCGCCACGATAAGTCTTGTAACACGCTCCGGTTTCTGAGCTCGACCTTCCTGAACCTTAGCGCCTGGAATCGTCTTTTTTATGGAAGCCCCGACGCGGCCTAAGGCATCGCTCATCTTTTTCAGCGCTGTTTCACGCGGCTCATCCACCGGTAGGTAGGCCAGATCGATATCCACTGACAACCGCGGCATATCCCGCACGAACAGATTGATCGCCGTCCCACCCTTCAGCGCAAAACACGTTTCCGCGGCCACGTGGGGTATTGCCCTGAGCATCAGCTCGGCTTGCTTGAAATACGGGCTGTCTTTCAAGTCTGTCCTCGACGGGCGCTCCGAGCCGTTTCCTCATGCGGGACAGTGATGTTGTATTTGGGATCGAACCGGCCCCCCTTGACCAGCATGCGCTTCCCCTTTCCAAAATTTACCTTTGAGACGTCGACCCTCTTTACCCAAGCATGCTGGCAACTTTCAGCGACCACCATGAACAGTCGTTTGACCTTCACGGACGCGCAGTCTTCGAGCAAAGCTTGCACCAGTCGGGGTCGCAATGTCGTAAGCCCCTCCATGAGCAGCTTTGCTTCCTCGTAAGATTCTTGGCCAGGCACCCCATACAGGACCTCCATTATTGCCCGCTCGGGCGTGGACACCGTAACCGCACAGGGCCCCATGTCGTTCCTGGTAAGGCCTTTATCCACTTCAGGGGGAAAAAGATTTGTCGTTGTATACCGGATCTTGCTGCCCCAGCGGTATTGCTTGAACCACATGGGCAATTTCACGCCGGGGGAGCCGAACAGTGAAATCCAAGTTCCTCTCCCCATCGGCAGGAAATGGGCGTACCCCTGCATTTGAAGCGCGGTTTTTCCGCCGGCATGTATGGAAAGCCCCATGTGTTCCTGGATGGCATACAGGCCGCCAGTCCACTCAACCTTATCGCCTGCCTTGGCATACGCGCCCCGGCCCACTCGGCGTACCCAGGAGGTTTTTTCATATTCATGAACCAGTTGCTGGTAGACCCCGTGTTTTTCGAGCCATGAGAGCACCGCCACCGTGCCGGACGGCCATATTTTGAGGAGCCGGTTTATTTTGCTGCTTGTAAAACTAGCCATGCTTGTTAAAGTAGCTGATAATTAAACCGATCACAAATGGAAAGTTTGTTAATCTGACGATTCTACAAGACTGGCTGGTTATCCAGGTACCAAAATAAACTCTTGAACGGTACGCCCGTGCATAACCCGTCCAAAGCGTGCTTACCGGAAGCGCATGCCACCTGGGCCAAAAGGCATGGATTCGGTGCCGTAAAAACCCCGGAAAAGTGGTAACGAGGAGTATTGGAAAAACTGGAGCCAGCCGCCGGATTCGAACCGGGGACTTAGTGATTTCGCACCATCTCGGCAACTACTTCGACGTGATAGCTGTGGGGAAAAAGATCAACGGGGCGGACCCGCACGAGCTTGTAGCCCTTGCTGCCGAGCGCGGCAAGGTCACGCGCGAGAGTCGGCGGCTCGCAGGAAACGTACAGTATCTTTTCGACTCCCAAGGAGGCGAGATCTTCCATTACTCCCTTCGCGCCGGCGCGGGGCGGGTTGAGAACTGCCTTGGAAAATCTTTCACCCTTCTGGCGGAATGTCTTTACCGCTTTAGCCGCGGGCGAGCAGACCCAGCGAAGGTTCTCCAATCCGTGGCGTTGGCCGTTGGCCCTGCCGTTCTCAACGGACTGGGGATTTTCCTCCACGGCGACGACTTCGCCTGCGCGCCTGGCGATCGGCAGTGTGAAGTTGCCGGCGCCGCAGTAAAGCTCCAGGACGCGGTCGTGACTCGTAAACTCTCCCCACTCGATTGTTTGCCGCGCGAGTTCGAGGTTCCCCGCGGGGTTGACTTGACTGAAAAGCTCCGCGTCGACCTCCAGCGCCAAACCGTCTGCCGCCTGGATGCAGACCTTTCCTTCCCCCCAGACGCGACGCCAGCGGCGGCCAAATAGCACGAGCCCCTGGATGTCGGGGTGGTTTTTGAGAAAGCCTGAGCTTACCGCTTCGTCGCCGGGAGCGAGCCTGCCTTCAGCCTTTCCCGCCAGGACGACCCGGCCTTCTCGGTCACCCACGATCAGCTCGATTTGTCGGACGGGTGTTTCGAGTTCTCTAAGCCATTCCCGGGCGTGCGGCAGATGGAGGTTTGCGTGCGGGTCGGCGATCAGGCAGGAATCTGGTTCGATCAGTTCATGGGAAAGAGCGCGATAGTAGCCGAGTCGCCGTTTTTCGTCGGCATGCAGGCGCACGCGACGCCGGTAGTGGTATTCGTGCGCTGACGGGAGTATGGGAAGGACCTCAAAGCCCGTGAATTTTCCAATCCGGCTGAGCGCGTCTTCGACGTTTTTCTGTTTGGCGGCGAGCTGCAGATCATAGCGCGCCGCCTGCCAGGGACATCCGCCGCAAGCTTGAAAATACGGGCAGGGCGGCTGTTGACGCCCCGGGGAAGGGGCGAGGAGTTTTACGGTTTCGCCGATCGCATAATTGCGCTTGGCCGTCAAGATGCGCGCTTCGACTTCGTCGCCCGGGACGCTTTGCGGGATCAGGACGACCTGTCCCTTCTCGCGCGCAATCCCGTGCGGCCCGTAAGCGAGCGATTCGATTTTGACCTGAAGAGTGTGGTCTTTGGCAATAGAAATCAAGGATTCGGACCTTCCTCTCCCTCTGGAAAAGCCGACCGACCTTATTGTAAAGGATTAAGAGGCGCGACAAAACCGCATGGGTGGACAGAAGAGCCTGCAATTCGGCCTTGAACTCTCAAGGGCAAAGCCTTCCGGAATTGCCTCGGAAGCTCCTCGGGGGCCGAGTTATCAGGCCGCGGCCGATGGGTTTGTGCCTTGAGTCGTACCGTTCGTAACCGGACGTCCGCGGCCTTCCTCCTCGTCCCCCTCGGGCTTCGAAGTGAATGTGTGCCGGTGGAGAAGGCGAACCGATAATGCGAGGTGGTTTGGATCCACGGTTTCTCAAAGGCATCGACGAGTTCAACCGCGGTCTTTACTTCGAGTGTCATGAGACTCTGGAGGAGATCTGGCTGGAGGAGCACGGCGAGGACCGGGAGTTTTACCAGGGCATCATTCAAATCGCGGCCGGGTATCTCAAATGGGAGCAGGGTGTTATGCGCGGGGCGATCAAGCTGTGGCGCGCGGGTCTGGCCAAGATCGACGTTTATCCCGCCCATCACCTGGGAGTTGACCTGGCCGTGTTCGCCGAGGTCGTCAGAAAAAACCTGGAAGAGATCGAGGCGACCTGCCGGGCCGGGGGAGATTTGCCGCCGATCACGGTCCCGGTCCTCACGCTTGCCGATGGAGCTTCCTTGGGATGATCCGGGCGATTAATCTCCATAAGATGTATCAGCAGGGGAGGAGCGAGATCGCCGCGCTGGCCGGAGTGTCGCTCGATATCCAGAAGGGAGAATTCGTGATCATCATGGGTCCAAGCGGATCGGGAAAAAGCACGCTCCTTCATTTGATCGGGGGGCTGGATCGGCCCACGCGCGGGGAAGTGTTGATCGACGGCAGAATCATTTCCCAGATGTCCGACAATGAGGTGACGCTGCTCAGGCGGCGGCAGATCGGTTTCGTGTTTCAATTCTTCAACCTCCTTCCCACCCTGACGGCGGTCGAGAACGTCATGCTCCCCCTGATCCTGGACGGCCGGCCGACGGCGACGGCCAAATTGCGTGCCGAGGGTCTGTTGGAGCGGGTGGGACTTGCGGCGCGGAGCGATCATCTTCCGGAAGAGCTTTCCGGCGGTGAGATCCAGCGGATCGCTATCGCCCGCGGTCTGGCCTTTGATCCCCCGATTCTGCTTGCCGATGAGCCCACGGGCAATCTCGACTCCAGGACCGGGGAGGAGATCCTCAAGCTCGTGCGCCGGATCAATCGCGAGGCGGGCTGCACGGTGGTCATGGTAACCCACAACCGCGAAGCCGCGGCGCACGGCGGCCGCATCGTCCATCTGCGGGACGGCGCGATCGAAGGGGAAAGACCGTAGTGCTCCGGCTCCTCCGCCTTCTCACCTTGCGCCACTGCCAGCGTCACAGGCTGCGCACCTCTCTCACCTTTTTCGGCATCGTGCTCGGCGTCGCGGTGATCGTGGCCATCGCGATCGTGAACCGCAGCCTGATCGGCTCATTCGAGCGCACCATCGATTTGCTCGCGGGCAAGGCGGTGCTTCAAGTGACCAATGCCGAGAGCGGCGTTAGCGAATCCCTGTTCCCGGCGATCCGGGATACGGAAGGCGTGAAGGACGCGGCGGCCGTGGTGGAAGGCTTTGTGCCCGTGGTCGGCGTCCAGGCGGAGCGGCTCTTCGTATACGGTATCGATTTTCTGACCGACTTCACCATTCGCAAGCATGAGTTTGTCGGGGCGGGTTTGGACTTGGAGAGCGCGCTGGATTTTATCGCCCGGCCGGACTCAATCGCCTTGACGCAGTCCTTTGCCGCCCGCCACGGCTTTTCTCCGGGCTCCGAGATCGTCCTGGCCACGAGCGAAGGGGCGCGAAGGTATACGGTGCGCGCCCTGCTGCGCGATCAAGGAACGGCGCGGGTGTTCGGCGGAAATTTTGCCTTGATGGATTTGCCGGTGGCGCAGATCACTTTTGGCAAGGAGAAGAAGCTCGACAGCATCGACCTTACCATTCAGGAAGGCGAGAATGTCGAGGCCGTAAAGCGGAGGCTTGCCGCGCGGCTCGGCGGCGCGGCGCGGGTGGAGCGGCCGCAGGAGCGCGGCGAGCAGATCGAGCTTCTCCTTAGCTCGTTTCGGATCGGGCTTTTATTCGTGAGCCTGATCGCCCTGTTCGTCGGCTTCTTTCTGATTTACAACACGGTCTCTGTCTCCGTTTTTCAGCGCAAGCGGGAGATCGGCACGCTTCGCTGCCTCGGCATCCGGCGGCGCGAGATTCTTGTGCTTTTCGTTCTGGAAGCTTTGGCGATCGCGCTGCCGGGGTCGCTGCTCGGGATCGTCGCCGGCATCGCGCTGGCCCAGGGCGCGCTCCTCTTCGTCGGGGAGACCGTCCGCAATCTGTTCTTGTGGCTTGATCTGGCCAGGAGCCCGCTTACCGCGCGGGAATTTTGGGCCGCCGTCGCAAGCGGCCTAGGGGTGTCGGTTGTCGCCGCGCTGCATCCGGCCTGGGAAGCTACTCAGGTGAGCCCGCAGGAAGGAGCGCGCCAGGCCGCGTGGAGCCCTCGGTTTGCCGGCCTTTATTCGCGCGCTACCATCGCTGGTGTCGGCCTATTGACCGCCTCGCCGTTCTTGATCTTTTTCCCTCCTCCGGCGCTCGGCGCCGTAGGTAGATTCAGCCTCGGAATGGGGGCGATGCTGATCTTCTTGCTCGGCCTTTCGTTTCTATCACCGCTTACCGTTCTCTCTTGCGCGAGGGTTTTGCGGTGGAGCCTGGCCCATGCGCCCTGGCTGGAAGGTCGGATCGCCGCCGACAGCCTGCGTCGCAGCCCGGTGCGTTCGGGCATCACCGTGGCCACGCTCATGATCAGCCTGTCGGCGATCTTCACGATTGCAACCTTTGTCCACAGCGTACGCGGGTCGCTGCTTGCCTGGATCGATCAGATGGTGACGGCGGATCTGGTCGTGCATTCCGGAGCGCGCACGGCCGGTCCAAAGAATGTCCCGCTGAAAGAGGACCTCGCGGATCACTTTCGACGCATCCCGGGAGTCGAGCTTGTGGATCTTTACCGTCTGATCCGCTCGACCTATCAGGGAAAACCCATCGTGATCGAGTCCTTTTCAGCGCAGGTGTCGGAGAAGGTCCGAAAGCTTCCTGTGATCGGGGGGGATGCGAAGGTGGCGCTGGCGAGGATGGCAGCGGGAGAAGGAGTGGTCGTGAGCGAGAGCTTCCAGAGCAAGTTTGGCAAGGGGCGAGGAGACGTGATCCGGCTCCCGACCCCGTCCGGGCTTACCGATTTTCTCATCGTTGATGTCTACGTGGATTATTCGTCGGATAGCGGTAGCGTCCTGCTGGATCGCTCTCTCTATAAGAAGCACTGGGGCGACGCGCTGGTCGATGCCTTCGATCTTTGGTTGGCGCGCGGGACGGACCAGCAGGCGGTGATCGACACGATCAAGCGCGACTATGGCGAGAAGTATCAGCTCTTTGTCAGCACCCATCGGGAACTCAGGGACACGGTTGTAGAGATCATGGAGCAATCCTTCAGCGTGAACTACGCGGTGGAAGTAGTAGCGATGGTGGTGGCAATCTTCAGCGTGATCAATACGCTGCTGGCCTCGATCCTGGATCGCACGCGCGAGATCGGGGTGCTAAGGGCGATCGGGACCACGCGGAAGCAGCTTTCAACTATGGTGTTGGCCGAAGCGGGCTGGTTGGGGCTGATCGGCGGGCTCCTCGGACTTCTGTCCGGGACGGTCATGTCCTATCACCACGTCGTCTACAACACTAAGGTCTTAACCGGATGGACATTCCAATATCACTACCCATATGGCGTCGCTATATTCTCTCTCCTTCTGGCTGTGGCGCTTTGTCTTGCGGCCGGCTATGTGCCGGCCCGCCAGGCGGCGCAAGCCCCCATCGTGGGAGCTATAGGATACGAGTGACCACGCTCCAGCCGCAGCGAACGCGGGAGCGTCGGGACGGGGATGGGGGACCGTCTGCGTTGTCATCGGGACTGTCGCAATTTCTTCGGGTGGGTAGTGTTGGCCCCCGGGGGCATTAGTGCGCTAGCGAGGACTACGTTGTCCCAGGTTTTCTCTCGGGTCTCTTTACAATTTTTGTTCCCTCTGGCGAATTTCGTCCCTCTCATTGCGAACCAACCCCCTGCAACTTGGCCAGGAGGCCCCAATTTGCCGGATTGGAGCGACGAGCATTAGCTGGTACGAATCTTGCTGGAAAATCTTTCAGGCACCACAGGGGAGGGCAGATCGGAATTTATCCAGGGGAGTGTTTTTATGGAAACTAGTCTTACTTATCTCTTTTATTTGGTTCTGGCGGTTTCCGTCGTGGTGTGGCTGATCTCGCCGGGAAAGAAGCCGGTTACCCCCGTGCGAAACTGAACCGGGTAGTTCCCTTTCTTCCTACCGCTGTCTCGGGCCGTTCCTCGCAATCCCGTTTCACCCCGCCTATAGACCAATGGATTAAGCTCCCTCGGGAAGCGCGCTCTCGGCTGCGGCCGGAGGGGACTGGCTCCGCGAAGCGGTGCCTGTCCCCGTCACCCCCGGCCGATGGGTTCGTGCCATGAGTCGTGCTGTTTGTAATCGGACGTTCGCAGCCTCGCTCGCGCTCCCGTCGGTCGCCCCCTCGGTCGCTGACAAGGACAGGCGCGATCAGTTCGTCAGTCGTTGCCGTACTCCCCGGCGTGCCCAGGCAAAGAGGAGAAAAGAAGCGCCCAAGATATAAAAGAGATCCCAGACCAGAATCGGTGTGACCTCGGCGCGGAACGCGGCACGCGCCATGCGGACTGGATGGAGTAGCGGCA
>JACPFH010000075.1:0-572 GCA_016183075.1 Deltaproteobacteria bacterium
TGATCAGCAGCACGGGCGAGAAGACTGAAACCTTCCGTCATTGCCTGTGTGTCGTAGGGCGGAGAGAGCATAGAAGCGGCAACTTCTCCTTTTCGTAGCGCCTCCAAACGGGCCGGCGAGGTCCCGATGATCTTGACCTCGTATTCTGTCTCGTTAACGCCGAAGTCCCGTAGGATCTTGCGCCGATGCAAATCATAGTTGGAGTCGCCAGGGTCGCCTGCGATCAGTTTCCCCCTTAGGTCTCGCGGCGAGTTGATGTTCTTAGCTCCGAATAGCTTTACCTGAAGACCTTTTTCAGCTATGAAGATGAGCACGAAATCGTGTCCATCACGAGTGGCTCTGGCGATCATCGTGTCCGGACTTGTAAGGCTTAGATCCCACTTCCCCTCGGCCATCCCGCGGTTATGGTCAGGAGCGAAGGTAGCGGCCTCAAACTCAACCTCCAGCTCCTGGTCTTTAAATAGATCTTTTTTCTGCGCAACTACAAAGGGAGCAGCAGGGTAATATCCGATCGTTCGGAGCTTATCCATAAAGATGGTTCCTTTCTGAATAACAAAAACCCACAGTTCCCG
>JACPFH010000075.1:638-3760 GCA_016183075.1 Deltaproteobacteria bacterium
CAATTGACCCGAAGATATAGCGAAAACTCTTTGCCCGTCACGCACCGTTCGTGCTCTCCCTCCGTCAGACGTTGTCTTTGAGCAGTGAGATAATGACGTGGGAATTAGCCTGTGCGTGGTGTCTTACAACTGCGCTACAAAGTTGAAACCATAAGGAGGCGATCACGGCCTTCTAAATGGTTGACCTCTTAATCAAGTTATGCACCCATCGTGACAAGCTAGCCTTTCCCTTCCCTGGGCGAGCCTTGGTTACTTTGACCTTCACGCAGGCATCCATCATGCCCGCCATCGGGTCCATTTGGGACAAACCATAAGGCACTAAAGAGTTGAAGTGGATGCCTCGGTTCCTGCCAGCTCTGCGGGCCTGGGCCCAGTGGCCGAACGAAGAGGCGATGCCAATGACTTCCGGGTGGACACACTGGCTCACCTTGACAATTCCTCTCGCGCGAGCCCCTGCGGGGGTCTCCAGCAAAATCTCGTCCCCATCGGCAATCCCTTTCCCCGCGGCAGTTCGGGTATTGAGCGAAAGTTCATAGCCAAAGGGATGGTGAACCGCCAGATTATCTTGGGTCATGGTGCCGCTATGAAAGGGCAGCTTGTAGTTGACAGCAAAAAGATCATAATCCGGCGCGGCATGCTCCTGCGCCGCGCAGGGATACCAGCACGTTAAGGGCTGAAAGCCTCGGGTGTCCAATTTGAGCCCCGCCTCCGTGGCTATGCTGTCGAACTGCTGCCCTGCCTCCAAGAGGAATTCAAAGTAAATGTGGCTTCGGGGCAACTTGGTCAGGGCTCTCGGGAACATCTCCGCCGCCGTTCGGCGAAAGGCAAAGAAACCGTTCTCCCTGAGCTGGTCGAGCCCGAAATCGGCGCCGAGAACCGATCTGATGTAGCGGTCACAGATTTCTCCCGTTGAGTACTTCCGCCCGGTCTCCAGCCGGTACGGCTCCTTTAAGCCGAGGCTAGCATTCAAGTAAGCCGAGGCTAGCATTCAAGCGCGGTATGAACTTGTCGATCACACCCACCCGCTCGGCTAGCTCAAGGTAAATCTCCACAGGGTGCTTGCCACCGGTTTCCTCTGTGAGCACGGGTTGACGCAAGGTGTAATACCAGTGGTCGCCACTGATCCATCCCCGAATCGAATTCATGGGGAAATCCAGCCTTTGGAAAGGATGATGCAGGGGTAGAAAGACATCGGCAAGCTCGGCAGTCTCGCAGTTCTTATCCCCCAAGTAGACGACAAAGCGGAACTTGCCCACAGCCTGAGCCAGCATCTGTGGGTCTACCCCCGACATCATCATGTTGAAGTTATTCAGGATGAGAACTTCCGGTTTATAGGGCAACAGATGAGGATGCTGCACGAGGCTTAGACCCATCATGACCGTCCCCTTAGGTCGCCCCAACGGGAACAGCTCTTGCAGGTTCACGCTCTGTGGCGCCCGCGGCCGCCGCGCGGGGTAGGAGCGAACGTCTCCCGGCGCCATCACCAGCCCATCGGCGCTCTCTTCCACCCGTAGTTCCTCCCCCGGGCCTAAAATGTTGGTGCTGATATCCATCGCGCCGACCACGAGATTCAGCATGTGAACGCCCATCGAAGCCCACATGCCAAACTGGTGGGAGGAGAGTCCACGGCTATCGCAAAAAGCGCACGCTGGCCGGTAGGGCATCTCCTTGCCGTCGATAACGATTGTGCTGCCGATACTGGCGGCCTCGCCAAATTCGCGGGCCAGCCGCCGGATCAGATGCGAGGGCACCGTGGTGACTTCCGCCACCATCTCCGGAGCGTATTGTTTGAGGTGCTCTTTCAACCTCGAGAAAGCCGGCTCGCACCACTGCCCATCGACCTGGAATTGTCCGTCCAAGGCCGGGTGGCTCGCCGCATCAAAGGCGCGCGCGCAATTCCCGGATTCATCCCACATGAGAGGCTTGCCAGAGCTTCGCTCACGGATGTACCTGCCGTCCTTGCCCACCAGATAGGCGGCGTTGGTCTGAGTGGCAAGAAAGCTCGAGTCGATGATCCCCAGCTCGTTTACCAACACGTGCAGCATAGACAGGGCCACCGCGCCGTCCGTGCCCGGCCGGATAGGCACCCATTCGGTCGCGTTGGACGCGGTCGGGCTGCAGATGGGGTCGATCACGACCAGCTTCATGCCCCGAGCGCGGGCCTCGGCTATCTCTATGGCCGCGCGCATGGTGTCGTGCCCCACAACACCCCCCCGCTGCGAGCCGAACAAAATCAAGTACTCACACCGGGGCACGTCGATCTCGACGTGGTGGGTACCGTTGATCAGATAGCAGGCCTCTACATGGGTAGCGAAAAAGGGGCCGCCGGCGAAGTTAGGCGTGCCCGTGGCTTTGGCAAAGGACGCCATGCAGCTTAGTACCCAGTCCGCCTCACCAGTGCTTCGCAGAATAACGAATTTTCGCGGATCCTCTCGAATCGCTTCACGAATCCTTGCGGCCACCAGATCCAGGGCCTCCCCCCAGCCAATCTCCTTCCATTTCGGGTCAATGCCTGGTCCCCGCTCAGGATTCGTCCTCACCATGGGAGCCACCGGGCGACCCGGGTCGTAGAAGTTAATGACGTTGGAGAGCCCCTTCGCACATATCTTGCCGTGGTTATGAGGACTCTGGGGATTGCCCGCGATTTTTACGATAACACCGTTGCGGCGATGGACTCTGATGCCGCAACAGTTCGAACACACCCGGCAAACGGTGGGAATCCAAACATCGTCGAACCGGTCGCGGTCCGACTTTGCCTCCGGAGAACTTTGAGCCACTTCGGGCACCTCGCCTCTCGTCGGTTTCTCGCGCGCCATGCATCTGGGACCTTTTTGACCAGCCTGATACCAGCGGTAAGTGCTCTTTTTTTAAATCACTTCGCCAGGAGTTTTTTCATCCGCTCGATCACTTCTGGGGGCTGAACCATCAGCTCTTTTGCCATGGCCGCAAGATCCTCGCCGCTGGTGGGGCTCACTCCCCAATTGCGTTTTTTTGCTTCGGCCAGAAGTTCAGGGTCACTCATAGTCTTCATAAAGGCCTCGCGGAGAGTTTTGACCCGGTCTGCCGAAATCCCTGGGGTTGCCAAGAGCGGGCGACCTAATTCGTCGGGAGCGAGGAGGACT
>JACPFH010000740.1 GCA_016183075.1 Deltaproteobacteria bacterium
AAGAGTTGGGCGTCATATATCGCTGTCATCTGCTGCCTCCTCGGGCTGGTGCTTCGCGTGTCTCATAGCTGAAACGCCAAGCCACAGGAAAAACAGCGCAAAGAGGCCGAACACGGTGCGTCCGAGAAGCACGTTGTAATCATCGGGGAGAAATGGAAGACCTCCGCTCATGTAGCGTGGGTCGCTGAAGAAAGCGACCCAAATGAAGGCCATGGCCATCAGGAACAAAGAAACGCCGATCAGTCGCGTGGCGATCGGCGAACCGATACGAAAGAACACCGATACTCCGACTAGGATCAAGCCAAGGCCGAGCACAACCAGCACCCAGCTCGGGACGTGGGGTTTGAAGACGCGCTGCGGAATGAAGTCGGCTCCAAGCAACACTAGGGCGGCACCAATGCACGCTACGGCTCCGGCGGTTACAAGTTTTTTGGTGTCCAATCGACCTTCCCGTCTCTCTTGCGTTCGCTTGACGCCCAACGTCCGCGAGGACGCGCACCATATGGAGCGCGTAGCTGCGAGCGGATGGTGTCGCTGTCCATCGCGTTGTTAGTTGCCAGAAACCTCACCCTTTGCTCCGCCAAGGGGCTGCAACAGCGTTCTTAGCGTTCCGCGGCACGTGAGCGGTTTCGTAATTGGGATGCTGCCAGACCCAGCACAAATGCGAGCACGGCATTGAGCGCCAGACCGCTCCAAATTCCGACTACGAATCCGCTATAACCGAATAGCCACTTTCCGAGCAACGGCCACGGCAATGCGGGGAACACTAAAAGCAAACTTGACATGTGACCACCGGCTGTGACGACGAACAGCGCGATCAAGCCTATCAACAACAGATATGCTCCCAGAAAGATCAAACCGCCTCGGTACGCGCTTGGCTGCCTTTTTGCGCCCGATGGTATCGCGGCTGGCATGGCAACTAACCAACAAGTCTACTGCGACATTGCCCGCAGTGTAGCACGATAAACCAACTCTCTGTCTTCAAGCCGTATTGTTTAGACTGAACGACGCTTTGGTCGAATCTTCGGGGGTTGGTATTCGGGCTCCGCTGAGCGCTGAGGTAGGGTCCAAGCCGCCCATAGCTTTTCACTTTGGAGATCGACCGTTGAGAGCACGGGAGCGGCGGGTCATACGGGCACGCGGGCGGCTAAGGCAACGCGCGATGGACATGACGGTCGGCTGTCAGATAGGCGGCGACGCAATTCCAAGGAGAGAGCGAATAGTCAAATTCGCGCGCACTCGCGCGATGGTGGTATCAGCCGTGCTAATCCTGAGCATGCTAGGCCCTTGGCTTTTCCCCGTAAGGCCATCTGTGGTCAACGGCCTCTCCTTATCCCTTCGCCTTCATCCTTTGCGTTTCGCTTCCGCCTCTCGAATCGCCGCCCAGAGCTTGGGGGCCGTGTACGGCATGTCGATATGATCGATGCCCAGCGGAGCCAAGGCGTCCATCACGGCGTTGGCAACCACGGCCGGCGCTCCGTTAGTGGCGGCCTCACCCACGCCCTTGACTCCCAGCGGATTGAAAGGGTTCGGGGTTACGGTCTCGCCGACAATGAGCGGAGGCATGTCGCTCGCTCGCGGGACTGCGTAATTCATCAGCGAGCCCGTGAGCACCTCGCCTTCATCGCCGAATATCATGTGTTCTCCGAGGATTTCGCCCAGGGCCTGCGCCAGGCCGCCGTGAATCTGCCCTTCGACGATCAGCGGGTTCAGAATGACGCCGCAGTCATCGACCAGGACGAGCTTTTCGATGGCGAGCCGGCCCGTTTCCCGGTCGATGCGCACCAGCGCCACATGAGAGCCGAATGCCCAAGCGTCCCGTTTGGGATCGAAAAAGGCCGTCTCCTGAAGGCCGGGTTCCATACCTCGCGGAAGTCTTCCGCCGTATGCTGCGGCCGCGAGCTGCCGCCATGTCACGGCCTTGCCGGGGACTCCGGCCACGGCAAAACCGCCGTCCGCCTGAACGATGTCCTCCGCCGCCGCTTCGAGCAAGTGCCCGGCGATGCGGCGAGCTTTTTCAACCACGCGGTCGATGGCGATAACCATCGCTCCCCCACCCGTTACGGCGCTGCGGCTGGCGAAGGTTCCGACTCCCTGTTGAATCGCGAGAGTGTCCCCATGTCGGATCGCCACCTGGTCCATGGAGACGCGCAACTTTTCGGCCGCAACCTGGGCGTACACGGTCTCATGTCCCTGGCCGTGGGAGCTCGAGCCCGTGAGGATCGTGAACTCTCCGGAGCGCTCCACCCGAACCGTGCCGCTTTCAAAGCCCGCCCCGCCGCTCGGCTCCACGAAGGTCGAAACTCCCACGCCGACCAGCTCGCCGCGTTCGCGCGCCTCGTCTCGATAGCGAATAAGCTCTTGGTAATCGGATAAGCGCAGCGCCTCGGAAAGCGACTTCTCGTAGTCGCCGGAGTCGTATTCGACGTTCACGCCGGTCCGGTAGGGGAACTGCTCGGGCCGAATGAAGTTCTTGCGCCGGATCTCAAGCGGGTCGATGCCCAGCTCCCGCGCCGCTTTGTCGACCAGCCGCTCGATATTCAGCACCGCCTCCGGTCTCCCGGCGCCGCGATACGGACCGGTGGGGACGGTGTTGGTGAACACGGCCGCCACCTCGACATGAACGTTCTGGATCTGGTAGCAGCCCGGGGCCATGCCCATCATGCGCTGGGTGGGGGTGGTCGTATTCGCGTAAAGGTAGGCGCCGAGGTTCGCCACCACTCGGGCCTTCAGGCCGAGCATCGTGCCGTCTTTCTTGAGCGCCAGCTCTGATGTCATGGCCTGGTCGCGACCCTGGATCACGCCGACAAAATCTTCGCTTCTCGTGGCGATCCACTTCACCGGCCGGCCCAGCTTGAGGGCCAGATAGGCGGCAAGAACATATTCCCGGTAAAGCGGTCCTTTGCTTCCGAATCCGCCGCCGACGTCGGGCGCGATGACGCGAATCCTGTGCTCGGGAAAGCCGAGCGCGGTCGCCAGGTCCGCGCGAGCGCGGTGCGGAGCCTGGGTGGAAAGCCACATGGTGAGATCGCCCGCCGGTTCCGGCTTCGCCACGGCGCCTCTGGGCTCGATCGCCATCGCAACGAGCCGCGGGCTGGCGATATGCATCCGGCAAATATGGTCGGCCTGTGCGAACGCCTTTTCCACGTCGCCGTTTGTTTTGGTCGATAGAAAGCAAACGTTGTTGTCCAGCTCCGTTCGGGCGAGCGGCGCTCCCGGCTCGAGCGCCTTTTCGGCGTCCGTCACCGCGGGCAGCGATTCATATTCCACTTCGATGGCGTTTGCGGCATCCTGGGCGAGAGCGCGGCTTTGAGCCACGACGGCTGCCACGGGAGTGCCGGCAGCGTGAACGGCCCCGCGCGCCAGCGGGGGATGCGGCGGTATTTTCATACCGGGCACCACCATGGGCGCCGGGATGTTCACGCGCTCGCTGATATCGGCGCCGGTCAACACGGATCGGACGCCGGGGATCGCGCGCGCCGCGCTCGTATCGATGGAAACGATTTTGGCGTGCGGGTGGGGGCTGAGCAGCACCGCCAGGTGGAGCATTCCCGGCAGATGGATGTCGTCCACGTAGCAACCTTTGCCGGTGACCAGGACCGGATCTTCGACCCGGCGAATCGGCGCGCCTATGAGCCCAGTCGCGGTATGCTCGGTGCTCATAATGTTACCTCGTAAAGCAAACGAGGAAAGCGGAAATCGGAAAGCTGAAGCTCACGCAGAGCTGTTTTTCCGCCGTTTTCCGTTTCCCGATTTCTCTTTTCATAATTCATATTTTTTGGCCTGCGCGCTTGGCGGCGCTCTCGATCGCCCGGCGCGCGTAAACCGCGGCCACCTGGCGTTTGTACTCCGCGCTCGCGTAGGCGTCCTCGATCGGGTCCGATCCCTCGGCCGCTTTGGCTGCCGCGGCGGCGATGACTTGCGGCGTGAGCGCCTTCCCTTGCAGCGCCGTTTCCGTCGCGCCGGCACGAAGCGGACGGCCGGCCATGCCGCCGAGGGCCACGCGGGCCGAAGCGCACTGGCCCGACGGCTGGCGGATGATCAGGGCGCCCGCGCTAACGACAACGTAGCCCGAAGCCGGATGGGGCAGCTTGGCGTACGCCGCGCCGGCGCCGGAGGGCGGCAGCGGGACGCGGATTCCGGTCAGCACTTCGTTGGGCGCCAGCGCGGTGGTGTAGAAATCGATAAAGAAATCTTCCGCAGCAACGGTTCTCTTGCCAGAGGGCGATGCTAAAACGAAGGAGGCGCCGAGCGCGGTCAGGATGACCGGAAGATCGGCCGCCGGATCGGCGTGGGCGACGCTGCCCCCGATCGTGCCGCGGTTTCGCACCTGCACGTCGCCGATCACGGAGGCCGCGTCCGCCAACCCGGGCAGGCGTTGACGGATGATTGCTGACGACGCGACGTCGGCGTGGGCGGTGAGGGCGCCTATTGCCAGAGCCTCCCCATCGATGCGCACGCCGCTCAGGCCGGGCACTCGGCCGAGGTCGATCAGGTAGCGGGGCGTTGCCAGCCTGAGCTTCATGGCCGGAATCAGGCTGTGGCCGCCTGCCAACAATTTGGCGTCTTCGCCGTACTCCGTGAGGAGCTCGAGCGCCTCCTCCAGCGAGCGCGCCGCGAAGTATCCAAAGCTAGCTGGAAACATGGCTGCTCCTCATCCTCTGTGCTGCCCACTGGATAGCCTCGACGATATGGATGTAGCCGGTGCAGCGGCACAAGTTGCCTTCGAGCGCGTGGCGGATTTCCTCCTCGGTGGGGCTCGAATTCGTTTCCAGCAGATGCACGGCGGTCATGATCATGCCCGGCGTGCAGTAGCCGCACTGCAAGCCGTGCTTCTCGCGAAACCCCTCCTGCACGGGATGCAACGTCCCTTCGGGCGCGAGCCCTTCGATGGTCGTGATTTTCACCCCGTCGGCTTGCACCGCCAAAACCGTGCACGACTTCACGGCCCGGCCATTCATATGAATCGTGCAGGCGCCGCACTGGCTTGTATCGCAGCCTACATGCGTGCCGGTCAGACCTAAATGCTCGCGTAAGAAATAAACGAGGAGCAACCGCGGCTCAACCTCGGCCTCGTGTTTTACCCCGTTCACGGTGACGTTTATGGGAACCGTCACGCGCTCCATCTTGCCACTCATGCTCACTTTTCCTCTCTAATTCAATCTTGTTTCCCTCTCACACCCGGCCTTTTGGGCGGCCAATTTCCAGCCATTCCTCATTACGCGCAGGCCGAGCCGCTCAGGAGAGTCGGGGATGTTCAGGCCTGTTGATTCTATGGCAGCCGGCTGGCCTCTATGTTTGCCGGGTTCGTGCCAAACGCCAAGCCGTGTACCACGAGATGAAGTCCTGGCGCCCCCGGTTCCGCATCATCTCGTTGCTGAAGCGTTCCAGATAGTAGGACAGCGGCTTGAGGCTATCCAGGATGTAGGGTTTAAACTCGGACCATTTGCGAGCGTGCTCTTCCGACCGGAAGAGGTTCATGTTCGCTCACCTGTAAGCCCGGCCGGGCCCCTGTACGCCGATGGGCGTGATGGAGTATCCCACGATGGTGTCGGGCTCGACAGTCAGCACCTGCTCATCGCGCATAACGATAACCATGGGTTCCCCGCAGTCCAAGCAGGGAGCATCCATCCTTACCGTTTTTCCCGGAAAGAGCCAGCGGACCGCCAGCGCTTCAAACCCTCACTGGGCGAACCATTTCTGCTCCCCGTCTATAGAAATGCGGTAATGACTGGGCAGGTTGTTAAAGGGAGCGGCAGAGACTATTTGATCCGTTTCGGGGTGAAGAAAAAATGAGTAGCCGGTGGCCTCAAGGTCATGAAAGAGCTGCCGTCCTTCTTCCACCGACACTCCCAGCGCCGCCGCGAGTTCCGTGTAATGCGGTGCCCGGCCTGTCTCAATGAAGCTTCGCATGATCGTGTCAAAAGCCCTGTCCAGCATCACTTGGTCGGCCATTGTCGGTTCCTCCTCGCCTTTTCCCTCTTAGATCACGCAATAACAACGAAATCTAGGTCCTTTCTGTCATTTTTGTCAAACAGGCATAGAGTTCGCCTTCGTCCTTTTTCGAGCGCCACACACGGTTCACGAGCGAGATTCTGCCCGCCCTGCCCTGCTTGACAGCTGGCCGCGAATTTGTTTAGCCTTGGCGCAACTTATACCAAGATCTCCTGAAGGAGCTTCCCATGGCACATCCAAAAAAAATCGTTCAGCCGGCTGACCTACCGGTGCGCAAGAGCCACTCCCAGGTGGTTACAGTTACCGGGGGGACGTTGGTCTTTGTTGCGGGCATAACTTCCCGAAGCGAG
>JACPFH010000741.1 GCA_016183075.1 Deltaproteobacteria bacterium
CTGCCAGCAAGTTCGGTCTTCTTGAGAGATCCTCGGGGAGCATCAAGCTGACCGATGTTGCAAGGATGATCTTGCGACCACAAGAAGAAGGTGCCTCCCTCAAGGGACTCCGTAAAGCTATTCTCACGGCTCCTGAAATCTCGGATGTATATGAACACTACCGAGGCGAGAACCTACCAGACGAGCAATTCTTTGACAATGCTCTCATTGATAAGTTCGGGATCCCCGAAGACAAGTTGACCGAATTCAAGTCGATATTCATGGAGTCACTCAAGCATGCAAAGCTAGTCGAAGAGAGCAATGGCAAGTTCCGCGTCATAGATGTGTCTGGTAGTGCCGATGCGCCAGTCGATACTGAGGCCCGTCTCAAGAAGCTGGGAAAGGGTATAAGCGTTAGTTCCGAGGATATCTGTTTTCTGGTGATGCCGTTTGCCGAACCGCACGGCACCTACTACGATCAGATATACAAGCCAGCCATTCAGAAGGCTGGACTACGGGCGGTGCGAGCAGACGCGGAGATATTCGGGACAGGGAAGATCATGGATCAGGTTTGGCGCGGCATCAACACCGCCAAAATCCTTGTCGCGGAGCTTACCACTCGAAATCCCAATGTGTTTTACGAATTGGGGCTGGCACATGCGCTTCGCAAGCCCGTCGTGCTGGTGTCGTCTAACGAGGGTGACGTTCCTTTCGACCTTCACCATATTAGAGTCATATACTACGATGTCAAAGATCCATTTTGGGGAACTAAACTTATCGAAAAGATCGCAGAGAATATCCTTTCTGCAATCAAGAATCCCGAAGAGGCCATATTCAAGTCCGCAGAGGAGGAATAGTCTATCTATCAAGGCCTCGGCCCAACAAATCGCTGTACTCGGACGGCGGGTGAACCCGCCGCCGGTGAGCTTTTCGTTGAGGCTGCGAGAACCAGGTCGGACCTGCGCAATTTATTGATCTGGCGACATAAGACCACAGAATAGGCGTGCCTCAGGCGCTTGGTGGCGCCGTTTTGAAGGTGAAACGCACGTTCTAGGGAGAGAAGCGATGCCCCGTGCCAACCGCTCGGAAAGAAAGTCAAGCTTACGCGGGTGATTTCGGCAACGAAAGTGACGTGCTAATGCCCGATAACACCACCTTTTGGAAGGAAAACGCTGAGAACACTGAGACATAACGTGGTCCGACCCCTGCCTCATCCCTACCTAAAACCGGCCCGCAGGTTGACATAAGACCACATTATCGGATATTGTCTGGGCCAAAAAGAGGTAGCGAGCCAGTTTGCTCTGGGTGATGGGCGCTGGGAGCCGGCGAAGGCGGGCTGGCCAGAGGTGGTCGGCGACAAATTTGAGTTTTGGGCGGAAGATCTGTAAAAGGAACTTCCTATCATTAAAGATGTCCGAAGCGAAAGATTACAAACTGATCGTCGAGAAAGATGTGCAGATCCCGCTGCGTGACGGGACGATTCTCTACGGCGATATCTTCCGGCCCGACGGAGGGGAGGAGCGCTTTCCGGTCCTCATGAACATCGGGCCGTACATGAAAGACAAGCTGTGGGTGCCGCCGACGGATCTGGAGGAAAAGGCGAACCCCTACATGAACTGGGAGACGGCGAACCCGCTGTGGTGGTGCCCGCGCGGCTACGCGCTGCTGCGCGTGGATACCCGCGGCTCGGGCAAGTCGCCCGGCAAGTCGGAGCCCAGCTCCTACCAGGAAGCGGTCGATTGCTACGACTGCATCGAATGGGTGGCGCGCCTGCCCTGGTGCAATGGGAACGTCGGCACGCTCGGCATCTCCTATCACGCCGCTTTTCAGTGGCGCGTCGCGGGTCTCCAGCCGCCTTCGCTCAAGGCGATCATGCCGTGGGAAGGCCGGGCGGACCAATACCGCGACCAGGCTTATCACGGCGGCATCTTCGCAATGGGTTTCATTACGAGCTGGCACAACCGCAACACCGCGTGGCACCTGCTCGGGAAGCCGCGCTCCTACAACCCCGATTCATTCCACAACGACATGCTGTGGCACTACATGCGCAACGATCTCGACTCCGAGTACTGGCGTGCGTGCAGCGCGCAGTGGGACAAGATCGAGGTCCCGGTGTACAGCGCGGGAAACTGGAGCGGGTTCTCGATGCATCTGCGCGGCAACACCGAGGGTTACCTGTGTGCGGCTTCCAAGCACAAGAAGCTGCGCATCCACAGCGGCACGCATTACCACCCGTTTCATGCCGAGGAAGCGCGCATTGATCAGCTGCGCTGGTTCGATTACTGGCTGAAGGGCATGGACACCGGCATCATGGACGAGCGCCCGGTGAAGCTCGAAATCCGCACCGGCGGCAGCGTGAAGCCTTATGCGTTTCGCTTCGAGGACGACTGGCCCATTCCGCGCACGCAATGGACGAAGCTGTATCTGAAAATTGAACGTGCCGCCTCGGAGGATCCCCAAGCCGTCGAAGGCGAGCTCGTGACCACGCCGCCGCAGCAGCTCGGAAAGGCGAGCTACGGTCAAAGCGCGCCCACGCGTCCGGGAAAGATGCCGCGCGGCGTGTCTTTCGAGACGCCGCCGATGAGCGCGGACACGGAGTTCACCGGCCCCATCGTGCTCAACCTGTGGGTGTCGAGCACGGCGGAAGACATGGATATCTTCGCGACGATACGCAACATCGCGCCCGACGGGAGCGACGTCCTGGAGATGGGCCAGCAGGGCGAGCCGCTGCAATGCGTGACCAAGGGCTGGCTGCGCGCCTCGCACCGCAAGCTCGATCCGACGAAATCGCTGCCGTACCGGCCGTATCACGCGCACGACGAGCGCTGGTGGTTGAAGCCGGGCGAGATCGTCGAATGCCAGGTCGAGATCTGGCCGACGTCGATGGTCTTCAAAAGGGGGCACAAGCTGCGTCTCGACGTGTCGCCGGCGGACGGCGTGGGCACGCAGCACTTCACGCACTTCCACGCGGACTACAACTCAGGGGCCGAAGCCACGATCCACTCGGGCGGCGACACGCTGTCCTACCTGCTGCTGCCTTTCATCCCTTGAAAACCGGGACAGACCCGGTTTTTTCAGTCCCTGCAAAAAGCACACCGATCCAGCACCGCGCGCAAGCCATGCACCGGTATGAATCGCAGGCCTCTCGCTTCCGGAACTCCACCTACCTGCTGTGATCGTATGGCAATCGGGCGCGCGACGCGGCGCCCGCAAGCCTCGAAGCCACCATGCCTACACGAGAGATTCCGCGAGATGAGTGGGTTGCATTCTTCGACAGCTTCAGCCGCCAACATGAGGGCTGGCTGAGCACGGTTGAAGTGCGCGGCGCCGAGATGGACGCTCAAGTCGAGTCGCGCGAACAGCCCCTGATCGGTGTCACCGCCGATCTAAAAGAGGACGACGATGTGATCTCGATTCTGGTCGGCCGCAGCCGCGACGACCATGTCGCTCACATGATCCACGCTCCTGCGCTTCCGCTCGACGGTGCCGCCGGAGCTGGTGGACGGCGTCGTGTCGAACAGGTGAATCGCGGGGTGAGACGCCCTGACGTCGTTGGCGTGGGTAATGACGTCGGAAGAGCTCAGCGCTAAACTCGAAGAGCAACTCGCCGGAATTCTAAGGTCTATGAGACAGACCCACTCACGTGCCCCAAATGCCTGGGGGAAATGAGAATCATCAGCTTCATCGACCGGCCTGATGTCATCAAAAAGATCCTTCAGCACTTAGGTCTGTGGGAAGAATCCCATGCCCCGCCTGGAAGAGATCCACCGGTAAAAGAGATTACCTTCGATCCCTCCTACAGCCAAGTCATTTAAAAGCCTCCTTACCGTAACCGGGGACAAATGTCTATCCCTACCTAAAACCGGCCCGCAGGTTGACATAAGACCATTATCGGATATTGTGTGGGCCAAAAAGAGGTAGCGAGCCAGTTTGCTCTGGGTGATGGGCGCTGGGAGCCGGAGAAGGCGGGCTGGCAGAGGTGGTCGGCGACAAATTTGAGTTTTGGGCGGAAGATCTGTAAAAGGAACTTCCTATCATTCCGGTTGACATAACAGCCCGTTCTCGGATACTCTGTGCCCAAAAC
>JACPFH010000742.1 GCA_016183075.1 Deltaproteobacteria bacterium
GAGCGGGCCGCCCTCGGCGGCGATAAACTCCGCCTGTAAGCCCTCCTCCCTGAACATGCCTTTGTCCTGTGCGACGTAAGACGGAAAGTGGAATCCGCTGGCTCCCACCGTCCTTCCCACTCTGATCTTGGTTTGGGCGTCGGCAGACGCGCTGAGCCAAATAAGAACGAATGCCGTCAACGCGACCGCGAATAGAAGCGTAAAGCCGACCGATAAAGTTCCGCGCTTTAAAGTAACCATGATTCCCTCCTTTGGCCCCCTTATGGCGGTTCTTCCATCTTGCACCCGACCCTCTCACTTCCAGGATCAGGCCTAGGATTATCGTCGAACGGGGCAAAAGACAAGAGGTTAATCTTTAAGCCAAAAACGAACCAGAAAATAGAAGGCCGCGATCCCGTCTCTCCAGGTAATCTTTTTGCCCTCGGCGTAGGTCCGGCCATCATAGGAGATCGGGACCTCGTAGATCCGGTAGCCTTTCTTCGCGACCTTCACCGTCACTTCTGGCTCGAAACCAAAGCGCCTGGATTCGATCTCGACGCTCCTGAGAACTTCGGCCCGGAAGACTTTGTACCCGACCTCCATGTCGGAAAGATTCAAATTGGTGAGCATGTTGGAGAAAAAGGTGAGGATCTGATTGCCCAAGTAGTGCCAAAAAAAAAGCACCCGATGAGGCCCGCCGCCGTAGAAGCGCGTCCCGTACACCACGTCGGCCTTTCCCGTACGGATCGGCTCGAGGAGCCGCGTGTAATCCTGCGGGTCGTATTCCAGATCGGCATCCTGGATGATCACGATGTCGCCGGTAGCCACGGCCAGCGCCTCCCGAATTGCCGCGCCCTTGCCCTGATTGAACGGCTGAAAGATCACTTTGAGATCGTTCTGCCCATCCGGGTCAGTCGCGGGCTGAGCCTCGAGGCGCTCCAGGAGACGGCGGCTTCCGTCGGTGGAGCCGTCGTCGACCGCGATGATTTCCTTGGGAAGCCGGACGTTTCGCACCCGGCGAATAGCCTCTTCAAGTGTGCCGACCTCGTTGAAGACCGGCATCACAACGGAGAGCTTCACTGCTCGAACTCGCGCTTTTTGCGCTCCCGAATGAAAGCGGAAAGATTGGGGTCGTTGCTGATGGCTTCGTTGACCTTGGTTTGAAAGTCGGCGGCGGCCCGCTCCAGCGGGCCGGTGTCGACCCTCAGGCCGATCCACTGGGCCAGCCGAAGCACCAGGGCGAGAGATCCCCTGGGATTGGGCGCAGCGGACAAATAATGGGGAAGCGCCGCCCACAGGCTCACGCTTGGGATCCCGTCTTTGCGGCAGGCATCGTTGAGCACGCCGATAATCCCAGTCGGTCCCTGGTATCTCGAAGGGAGAAGGTCCAACTCGGCCATCAACTTCGGATCCGAGGCAAAGCCGGTGAGCTGCACCGGGCGGGTATAGAGGACCTCGTCGAGATAAGCCCCGAGGGTAACGATCATCTGCGCGCCGCACTCGCGCACGAGACGCATCACGGTTTCACAGAAAGTCCTCCAGCGCAGGTGCGGTTCGGCGCCGATACCAAAGACGAAATCACGCTCGATCCCGATACCGGAACCGTAATAAAAGTCATAGGATGGCCACTGGATCTGACGGTTCGTTCCCTCGACCAGGCGAACGACGGGTCGCTGGACGGAAAAATCGTAGAACTCTTCGGGATCGATGGCGGCAAATGTGGTTGCGATGAGCTGTTCGGTAAGATAGCGAACCGCCGTGGTGGCCGATGCTCCGGCATCGCTCCATCCGGAAAAGGAAAGAATCAGCACCGGCTGTTTCAGCCCGGGACGAGATTCGAACGTGATAGGATCGTAAGTCACGCCTTACTTTAGCACAACTCGCCCATTTCCCACCAGTGCTATAAAAACCGCCGAGAAACAGAATAAGCGCCTATGACTTCCAAATTCTGTTTGCTATAGTAACAACGCCGGCGATGGAAAGAACCGAAAAAACCCGCCCGATCGAGCTTCTCTTTCACAAGAACGAACTCCTGTTCGGCCATGACGGCACGGCGGGGCTCGTTGCCTTCGAAATCGAAGGAAC
>JACPFH010000738.1 GCA_016183075.1 Deltaproteobacteria bacterium
ACGCACCAGCGATCCTCTCCCCGGCATGGATAGCAACCCTGAGGCGCCGTGTCGCCGGAGGCGTTTCCCGCGGGCATGAGTTCTTCGGCCGAGAGCTGCGCCTCCATCAGTCTCGCCCCGATCAAGTAGGCTGCCGCCTCGGCCTGCGAGAGATCGACAAAGGCTCCCTTAGCCGTCCGCGCGTGATAGAGTGCGGCACTGACCAGAAGGACCGCAGCCATAAGGCCCGAAACGTAATCCGGCAAAACGGTTTGGGACCCGACCGGCGGGTCCGTGACACCCCGGTGGTTCCAGAGATAGGTGAATCCGGTGAAAGCCGTGATGTTCGTTCCCAAGGTCGCGTACGAGCTTTTGGGACCTGTGCAGCCGAGCCCCGGCATTCGCAGGGTCGCGATCCCTGGCTTGACCTGGCCGAGGTTCGCTTGGTCCAGCCCTAGCGACGGCATGACATGCGCGCTGAAATTATCCATGACGGCGTCGCACTGCCGGACCAGACTTTTGATAATATCGGGTCCCTCAGCGCTTTTCAGGTTGACCGTCACGGATCGCTTGTTGCGATTAAACTCCAGGAAGCGCGGGGACAGGTTTGGGTCCTGGCTTGTGCCGAAAAAGCGAAACAGATCGAGCCCGCCACGGCGGGATTCGATCTTGATCACCTCCGCTCCCAACTCGGCGAGAAGGGTCATTCCATAGGGTCCGGCGAGGACCTGATCAAAGCTCAGGATGCGAAAGCCGCTCAGCGGAGCCAGCCGCTCGGCGGGAAGCCGTTGAGCCGGCGGCTCGTTGCGCGGCGGCCGGCAGGCCGTTGTTTCGAGTTCACCCTGATGTTCCCCCAACTCCGGGGCAGGGCGAACCGTCGGTCGGAGGCCGTTGATCAAAAATGGTGCGCCGACCAGATGTATTTCGCCTGCGTCCGCCTGGTCAACGGGAGCGAGGAGAGCGCGGGTGCGCAGGTGCTCGTCCGATAAAAACTCCCTTGGTCTGTTCACCGGCACGCACGGAATTCCATGCGACTGAAGCAAGACCGTGAGCTCGTCTTTGCCGTAGCGCCGGGTGAAGCGCTCGACCCGCTCGTTGACGAAGTCAGCTCGGGCGCGGCGAACCGGGTCGGCGATGAGCCCAGGCTCGTCCAGCTCCCCGGGATGATCCGCCCAGACTTCAAGAAACTTTGTCCAGTGGCGCCGGCTGATGTAGAGGTATACATAGCCGTCATGGCAGGGAAAAATTTTGGCCGGCGCCACATGGGCGTGCTGGCTTCCCTCCCGCTTCAGGATCTCTCCCTCGTTAGCGTAAAGGCGGATCAGGTGCTCTTGAGTCGCCAAAGCCTCCTGCATGGAGACATCGACCCAGTCACCCGTCGCGGTCGCCTCCCGCTTGTAAAGCGCGGCGACGACTCCAAGGGCCGCCATCAGGCTGCCAAAGTAGTACGCCTGCGTCTCCGGAGGTTTACAGGGCGGCAGGGCAGGATCCCCGGCGATGTACATGAGCCCGCTCATCGCGAAGGCGACGATATCCGTGCACGCAAAGTGTCGCCTGGGCCCGGTCTGGCTGAAGCCCGTAATGGAAGCCACAACCACGCCGGGATTCGCCTTCGACAGATCGTGATACCCCAAGCCAAGGGAATCGAGATGTCCCGGCGCGAAACTTTCGAGCACGACGTCCGCTCGCTCGACGAGAGAGAGGAGGCGGGCCCGGTTCTCTGCGGCGAGATAGTCGAGCACAACGCTTTTCTTGCCGGCGTTCAGGTGCGCAAAGCGGAGACTCAACCGCTTTTTTCCAGGGCCTTGCCATAATGGCTCGAGGCGCCGCACAGGGTCTCCTTCGGGTGGCTCAATCTTGATGACTTCCATCCCGAGATCGGCGAGGAACCGCCCGCAGAGCTGGCCTTTCAGATCAGTGAGATCAATGGCGGTATACCCGTCCAGGAGGGCGGGAGGGGCCGTCGAAGTCGGTTCCACGTTGCGCACTCTTCGCGGCTCTAATTCTTTTTCACGTGGGCTTCGACCGTTGGCTTTACCTTCTCAAATTCCTCGTAGATGTTGTTCACCCACTGCTGTACTTTCTCCGGCGGGACGTAGGAAAGCCCGAAGCCCACTTTTTCAAGCTGCGCCCGGTACAAGGGATCATCAATAGCTTTCTTGTGAGCCGAAGCCAGAATATCCCGGACCTCCTTTCTCGTGCCGGGCGGTGCCACGAGCGCGAAGACGACCGAACCCAGATAGCCTGAGGAAGGCGACAGCCCCACCTGATTGACCGTGGGCGCATCCGGCACCTGCGGATCGGGCTCGGATTGGATCAGAAGAATGGCTTTTGCGTCTCCGCTCTTGTAAAAGGCGGAACCGGAGCCGAGTGTAGTCCCGACGATGTCTATCTCACCGCGGATGAGCGAGGTCATTGCCGGCGCTGCTCCTTTAAAGCCGGTCACAAAAGCGTACGGAATTTTCTTTTCCTCGAGGGCTACGATTGTGGCGACGGTTGTGGATGAGTAGATGCTGAAAGCGCCGATCTTTATCGGCCGCCCCGCGCCAACTTTGGCCAGGTCGTCGAACTTTTGAATCGGGCCCTTTGCGTTGGAAAAAATAACCCCGGGGGTGGCGGCGTTCGTGGCAATCCACGCGAACTCTCTTCCGCGGAAGCGGACCTTGAAGAACGTTTCATCGCTGGCGACGGCGGCGCCGGCCATGACCCCGATCGTGTGCCCGTCCGGCTTGCTCCTGCTGAAGATGTCTTCACCGGTGCGGGGCGGTGGCACGTTTTTGACGACCACGGGAACGCCTAGATATTTGGACAGATAGGGAGCCAAAGATCTGCCCGCAGAATCGGCGGCGCCGCCCGGCGCAAAGGTGACGATCAGTTCGATCGGGCCCGTGGGATACTTGACTTGCCCGATCGCAGGCGCATGCGCTACAAGAGCTAGCGCAGCGGCCATTGCCAGAGAACGGGCGAAAGCAAGGAAGATGCCGACGGGAACGTTTTTCATGCAGACACACCTCCTTTTTGGTTCGTCGTCGATTGCAGCGACCCAGGGTGCAGCTTCAGCGCCGGAAGCTAGCACCGCGCAAGTTAGTCGTCAAGCCGCCTCACTTTCCTTGAAAGCTCCCTCGGGGAGCGCGCTCTCGGCTGCGGCCGATGGGCCTGTGCCATGAGTCGTACCGTTTGTAATCGGACGTCCGCAGCCTCGCTCGCGCTCCCCTCAGTCGCGGAAAGAGACGTCGCTTGACAGATGGCGCTCCAGCAGGTAGTCATCCACCGGATCATTCGTTGTACTCAGCTCAGTTCGCCTTTTTAGAATTCGGAGGGCCACAGCAGTGTTTGAGGGGCTTCTCGCCGGCCTGGAACCGCTCGCCGGGGCTGATGTCATCGGGTATGTCTTCCTTGGCAATCTGATCGGGGTCCTTTTCGGCATCATTCCGGGGCTCGGAGGCGTCCAGGCTCTGACGGTCGTCCTGCCGTTCACCTTCTTCCTGCCGCCGGTCCACGCCATGTATCTCTATGCCGGCATCATGGGATCCGTCGGCGGAGCGGGAGCGGTCACAGCGATCCTCATCAATACGCCGGGAACAGCCCCTAATGTTACCGCGACCCTGGATGGCTACCCCATGAGCCTTCGTGGTGAGGCCGTGCGCGCCATCAGTATGTCGACCATTGCCGGCATCGCCGGCGTGTGCTTTGGGCTCGTGGTTTTCATCCTTTTACTTCCGTTGGTGCGCGCGTTGGTACTCGCTTTTGGTCCGCCGGAGATCTTTTGGACGGTCATGTTCGGGGTTGTGTGCCTTGCTATGGCAAGCCGCGACAACGTTCTCAAAGGGTTCGCAGCCGCCGGGCTTGCTTTTCTATTAGCCTTTATTGGCTATTCGGAGCTCTTTGACGTCCCTCGTTTCACGATGGGGATCGAATATCTCTGGGAGGGGCTTCCTCTGGTCCCTTTTTTCTTGGGTGTTTTTGCGGTCCCGCAAGTCATTGACTACTTGTCGCGGCGCGACACCATCGCCCGAGGAGGAGAAAAACTCTATCTGGGCGGCTGGGAACAAATGGTCCGAGGAGCCACAGATGTCGCGCGCCACATGAAAACCGTCATTCGCAGCTCAACCATCGGAATGATTGTCGGGATCATTCCGGGCGTCGGAGGAGTTACCGCCGCCTTCGCAGCCTACATGGCGGAAGTGCGCGCATCCAAGGATCCGAGCGGGTTTGGAAAAGGCGAGCCGGCCGGCCTGATCGCGAGTGACGCTACCATTCACGCCGACGTGGTGGGGGATCTACTCCCAACGGTCGCGTTTGGTGTTCCGGGTAGCGTTCAGATGGCCGTCCTGCTCGGTGCTCTCATTCTCCACGGCCTGGAGCCGGGACCGCTCCTCCTCACCAAGCACCCCGAGATCGTTTGGGCGCTGATCTTCGGCCTTGCGCTTTCCCAGGTAGTTTCAACGGCAATGTTATTTGGCAGCGCCCGCTGGCTGGGAAAGATCACGGTGGTTCCGGTACCTTATGTGGGACCGGCGCTCGCCGTACTCACTTCCGTTGGCGCTTTTGCCGTCAGGGGCAATGTTTGGGACGTCATGGTCATGTTGGTTGGAGGGATGGTTGCCTGGGGTCTGAGAAGGCACGGATTCCCCCTTGCAAGCTTTGGCATCGGATTCGTCCTCGGCGAGATCCTTGAAGACTCTTTCCATCAGTCGCTCATGATCGCATACGGAAGTTACGGGATCTTCTTTAACCGCCCGATCGCGCTGATTCTCTTCTTGCTTCTCGTGGTCACCATGCTCACGCCGATGCTTCGAGGGCCGTGGCGTCGGGTCGCCGCAGCTTCGAAGTGGAAGGAGGGAGAGTGATGAAGACAGCGGGCCCGTCCAGGCTGGGAACTCTCTCATTTCATTCATTCCTTTTGCTCGTTGTTCTTGGGATCATCGCGGCTTCGCTCGGCCTTCCCTTCAGGGCACGGCAGCTTCCACTCCTGATCGGCGTCCCAACAGCAGTGCTCCTCTGCCTGAGCCTCCTCGGAGAGCTCAAGACGGGGCTGGGCCGGCGCTTTCGGATTGGAATAAGCGCGATGTTCGACTCGCGGTCGTCTTCGGGCTCCCGCTCCGTGATCGCCCGGCTTCCCGAAGCCGACCTCCTTTCGTTTCGCGGCCTTCTCATCGGCGGGGCTTGGTTCTGTATCTTTTTTGTTCTGGTCCTTATGCTTGGATTTCTGGCTGCAACTCTTCTCTTCGTCCCGTCTTTTCTTCTGTTGTTTGCCAGATATCCCTGGTGGCAGATTTCCCTCTACACGGCAGTCTCGTCGGTTGTTGTATGGTATGGGTTCGACGTGCTCTTCGGTCTTGACTTATGGAAAGGAGCGGCGCCCGAGATTGTCCGTCATCTCGTTGGCGGCGGTGTTCTACCGCCGTTTTTCTAGAACGGGATTCGGCTATCTCAGGCTTGTTGGTCGGAGCAGGGGTGAAAGCGCTTGTCCTCGGCCGTAGCGCCAATCTCGGTGCAACGCCTAGGCACGGGGAGCGACGGTGGTTGACCCGGGGGCATAACCGAAATAATAGTTGAAAGAGGAAGAACGCTCCAGGAGGAGGTGCAGCTTGTCGTACCAAACAGTTGGTAAACCGCTACCACGTATCGAAGGGGTGGATAAGGTCACCGGCAAGACCCAATACGCCGCCGACGTTCCGGTTGACGGTCTTCTATGGGGTAAAGTTTTGCGCAGTCCGGTGCCGCACGCAAGAATCGTTCACATCGACACGGAAAAAGCCAAAAATCTTCCTGGAGTGCGTGCGGTTCTGACGGGATCAGATATGCCGTCCGTTTATGTCGGATCACGAATGAAAGATATGCCTGTTCTGGCACAAGACCGCGCCCGCTTCGTGGGGGAGCCGGTCGCGGCTGTGGCTGCGGAGGACCGCGAGATTGCCGAGGAGGCGGTGAATTTGATCGGCGCCGAGTACGAAGAGCTGCCGGCTGTCTATGATCCGGAGGAGGCGCTGCGGAGCGGCGCGCCGGTTCTCCATGCAGATCGCTCCCGGTACAAAAACGCTCCGCCGGTGCCGGAGGGGATTCCCAACCTCCAGTCGTACATGGTGTGGAAGAACGGCGATCTCGATGCGGGCTTTCAGCGGGCCTACCGGATTTTCGAGCACACCTTTCGCACCCAGCTCACCCATCACGGTTACCTCGAACCCCACGCCAGCATCGTCAGGATCGATCCAGGCGGCAGAATCGAAGTGTGGGCTTCCAACAAAGGTCCCTACGAGCTGAGAGATCGGCTTGCGGAGGAGATCGGTGTTCCGAAGGAGAAAATCAAAGTCCACATCATGTCGGTGGGAGGAGATTTCGGCGGGAAGGCATCGCTGATCGACGTGCCGATTTGCTACTTCCTCGCCGAGCGCACGGGAAGGCCGGTGAAGCTGGTCCTGGAATACTCCGAGGAGCTTATGGCTGCGGCCCACAGGCATCCGGGCATAATCACGCTACGCACGGGTGTCGAGCGCGACGGGACGCTCACGGCGATCCATGCGAAGATAGTCTTCGGCGGCGGGGCCTATGCTGCCTTTAAAATCAATCCGCAGGTGACTGTCCTCGGAGGCCGGCGGCTCGCGAGCTATTATCGGGTTCCAGCTATTCATGTCGACACCTATTGTGCCTACACCAATCAGGTCCCATGCACGCAAACCCGGACGCCGGGAAGCCCGCAGGTTGTCTTCGCTGCGGAATCGCAAATGGACATCATCGCCCGCGAGCTCGGTATAGACCCGGTGGAATTGAGGCGGCGCAATTTGCTTGCGGACGGCGATCTCTCCCCAATGGGCGAGAAGTGGCAACACATTCGCGTACGCGAGACCTTTGAAAGGGCCGTCAAAGCTTCCGGGTGGGGAAAATCACGTCCCGGAGAGAATTGCGGCCGAGGGGTCGCTCTCTATGAGCGCGGCGCTCCCACAGGTAAGGCCAGCGCGGCGATCACTCTCGAGAAGGATGGGACCGTTACCGTCCTAACCGGCTGCCCGGATGTCGGACCGGGCTTTTATACGATCGTGCAACAGATCGTGAGCGAAACGCTTGGAGCGCCGCCTAAGCTGGTGAGGGTGCGCTTCGAAGACACCGACAGCCTTCCCTACGATCCGGGGACGGGGGGAAGCAAGTCCACCAACACCTCCGGTCACGCGGCATACAAGGCCGCGCGCGAGGTGAGAGAGAGACTGCTGGGCGTGGCAGCCCGCAAGCTTGCGTGCCGGCCGGAAGACGTTCGCCAGGTAAGAGGGCGGTATGCCGGCGCCAAGGGCAAAGGGGTCTCTTTCGCGGAGCTGGCTCGTGAGACGGTTGCCGAGAGCGGCGGAGCGATCCATCACCTGACTATGTACGAGCCACAAGATAACCCTCCGGTAACGTCATTTGCCGTGCAGGTTGCGGAAGTCGAGGTGGATGTCGACACGGGACAGGCCAGGGTGAAAAAAATTACCACCGCGCATGACTCCGGAGTCGTGCTGAACAAGCTCACTTATCAGGGACAGGTCGACGGCGGAGTCATCAACGGTCTGGGCCTGGCGCTTATGGAAGAGACTCCCATTGTGGAGGGGCGTATCGTGACCTTGAATCTGGGCGAGTTCAAGATGCCTTCGATCAAGGACATTCCCAAGCTGAACACCATTCTCCTGGAGAGCCCGACAGGTCCCGTGCCTTACCAGGGGAAAGCCGTGGCGGAGCTTCCCAACGTGCCCACGGCGGCGGCAATCGCAAATGCCATCTGCGATGCGGTGGGCGTGCGTATCTACGAGCTTCCGCTGGCGGCGGAGAAAATCTATTGGGGCTTGCGAGTAGGGGGGCGGCCGGCTCGGTAATGCACGGCCGTCGGGCCGTGCAGACGGAAACTCCATAGCCACCCTCTAAGCCCGTTACCGCGGCTCATTTACCCTAGAGATTGCAAAGCTGCGGGCGTTGATTGGGACCCGCACCATTCACATTTTCCGTCAGTGTTGCCTCAAATTGTCGGCTGGCATGCCTTTTCAGGCCCTTTTTAGATCAAAAACGGCCGGAAAATTCCTTGGCCTTAAATTTGCTATATCACGATACAGATTACCTGGTTACAACGATGGTAATGGCGTATATACTTTTTAGTTTTTCTCTCGCTGGCGTGTCGGCCTTCGCCTTTTTCGTGTTTGGTGAGAGCAGTTGGAGGCCGATGGCAGCTCGAAAGACTGAAGGGAATATCTCCACGGACCAATTCACGTCGGTCGAGGGAGTGGACTC
>JACPFH010000748.1 GCA_016183075.1 Deltaproteobacteria bacterium
GCGCCGGCCCGCCGGGGAGGACGTGGCAGCTATAGTGTATGGAGCCGCAGGGGTGTACGGCGTACTCATCGCCATTCCCAGCTCGGTGGCGCTTTATTTCTATCTCCGATTACTGGCGAAGGCCCGGCACTACGAGGTGGTTACGGGCAAGGGCTACAGACCGCGAGACATGGATCTGGGGCGTTTCAAGTGGCTGGGATTGGGTTTTGTCGTGCTGTATCTGATGCTAGCAGTGGTATTACCCTTGTTGGTACTCCTCTGGGCCTCTCTCTTGCCCTACTTACAGATGCCATCCGGCGAGGCGTTGTCGAAAGTCGATCTGTCCAACTACACCGGACTGCTGGGTACACTGGGAGGATTCCCTGTCATCCGTAACACGCTGGTGCTGGCAACCAGTGTATCCGTGCTGGTGGTGTTTTTCAGCCTCATGACTTCATGGGTCGTTGTGCGAACTCGAATTCGGCTGCGTAAGACAATGGATGTGATCGCCATGCTGCCTCACGCTATCCCGGGCCTCGCTTTTGCCTTTGCGCTGTTCGTGTTGGGTATCCTTGCCAGCAAGTGGTTCCCGTGGCTACCGGTTTCTGGGACGCTGGGTATTATCGTGGTCGCAAATGTCATCAATCGGCTCTCCTATGGGACGCGGGTCACTAATTCAGCCTTGCTCCAAATCCAATCCGATTTGGAGGCCTCCGCTCAAACATGCGGAGCCAGAAATGCAACTATCATTCGGTGGATAATCGTGCCGCTGATCAAACCCTCTCTAGTGTTTGCCGGCCTGTGGACGGCGTTGCTCACCTTCCAAGAGGTCACCATGGCTTTGTTCCTTTCCGAGAGCCAGAACTGGGTGCTCTCGGTGAGCATCTGGCATCTCTGGGTAAGTGGTAAACTGGGTGTGGCTGCGGCGGGGGCGGTGGTGATGGTGGCTGTTATGGGAGCGCTGATGCTGCTGACTCTGAGATTAACCGGCGACGTAATAAGGGAACGCCGGTTGGCGTGAGCGTCTTCGTAGGTAGCAAGTACTTGCCGGAAAGCTCTGCGTTTCGCCTCTCCTGATTTAGGGAAAGCCTACAAAACCCGCAACACAGAAATTTTACCGCATACAAAACGGAGGCGCCACCATCACTCCGGGATGACCGCGATGACCATGACCTCTACTTTCATTTCGCGAAGCGCCAGGCGATTAACGCCGATCAGGGCTGAACCCGGCTCATCGTCCAGCAACTCGGGGCAATTCTTCGTCATCCAGCGGTGCTGGAAGAGCAGGCCGTGGCTGAACCACTCGTCCATGTCGGTGACATAGGTGACCCGCTGGACGATGTTCTTACAAGAGGTGCCAGCTTTCTCCAGCGATTCTTTGATCCGGTCCCAGCACATCAGCGTCTGCTCGCCCATACTAGGGGGGCAGAGGTCGGTCTCGGGGTCTCTGCCGGTAGTCCCGGAAAGGAAGACAAAGGTTCCGCGCGCTACCGCCCCTTCACCCCAAAGCATGCGGCCACCGGCGTGATGGACCTTCCCAATCGACTTCCGCATTGTTGCCTCCTTTGGAGAAATTTGTTGCATAAAAGCCGAGACCGACGCCCATATTCTTGCCGATCAAAAAGTGGATGCGGCGCAGCCGCTCGGGTCGACGATCGAGACGAATTCTTCAGACCCGTGAAGGAGACTCGCGAAGTGCCTCGATCCGTTCCCATTCCGTGCCCGGTATACCACAAAGCTGCTCGATACGAATCGCCTCTGGTCTGTTAGGGCAATCTGCTCAGCTCCGCACTGAGCGCGGGAGACACCGTGAATGGCTTCTTTTGAATGAACCGGTTGGTGTACACGTCCTTGGGCGGCGGAAACTTCAAGAGATCAGACATGAGCTTGGTCTGAAACACCATCCGGTCTTCTTCCAGATAGCCGAGCCCTTTTTCCTTCGCGACTTTGGTCAGTAACGCATCCATCATGAAGAGCGTTCCCAGCCGCGCGTGGTCCCGATCCACTTCAGGGTTCGCTTTCAGCAATATGTTCAACGCTTCTTCGAAATGCTCGATAGCATAGGCATGCCCGTCCATCGTGGCGCTGACGAAGTCGGCCACCAGCTTGGGATCTTTTTTAAGGGTATCCGTGTGAGTGACGATGCCGGTGCCATAGACTTTCCAGCCGAAGTCCTCCCACCGAACAAAGACGAGTTTTTTCCCCTCCTTGCGCGCGCGGATAATCACGGGTTCGTCAACGCCGGGCCGATACCCTGGCATCCAATCTACTTGGCCGCTAAAAAACGCGGCGGGTATCGCGGCCGCCTCGACTGGGATGTGCGTCGTTTTCGAGGTGTCAATGCCGACGAGCTTGGCGAAAGCAGGCCAGGTGAGCATGATGCCGGCTCCCGGGGCCTCCGCGAAGCTCTTTCCCTCGAC
>JACPFH010000769.1 GCA_016183075.1 Deltaproteobacteria bacterium
CGCTTGGCCACGGTCCGGCTCAAAGGATTGGCGAAGAGCTTCGCCGGGACGGCGGCGGTGAGCGGTCTCGCCCTGGAGATTGCGGATGGGGAGTTCGTTTCGCTTTTGGGCCCGTCGGGCTGTGGCAAGACCACCACGCTCAGGCTCCTCGCCGGTTTTCTCAAGCCCGACGCCGGAGAGATCGAGGTCAACGGTGAGGTGGTTTCCTCCCCCTCGATTCTGGTTCCCCCCGAGCGGCGCAACATGTCGATGATCTTTCAAAGCTATGCCGTGTGGCCGCACATGACGGTGTTTCAAAACGTCGCCTATGGACTCAAGTTCCGGGGCGTCACCGCGGCGGAGTCCGATCGCCGGGTGCGGGAGATCCTCGCCGTGGTGAAGCTAGCCCATCTGGCTGAGCGCTATCCTGCCGAGCTCTCCGGAGGACAGCAGCAGCGTGTGGCCCTGGCCCGCGCGCTGGTGGTAAAGCCCGAGATCCTGTTGATGGACGAGCCCCTTAGCAATCTGGACGCCAACCTGAGGGAAGAGATGCGCTTCGAGATCCGCCGGCTGCACGATGAGTTCAAGATCACCTCGGTTTATGTGACCCACGACCAGTCTGAAGCCATGGTCGTCGCCGACCGGATCTGCGTGATGAATCAGGGTCAAATGGAGCAAGTGGGCCGTCCCGAGGAGATCTACGAGAGTCCCAGGACCCGATTCGTCTCCGAGTTTATCGGCAAGACGAATCTCCTCTGCGGCGCGCTCGAAGAAGGAAGTCGAATCGCGCGCGGGAACGGGCTCTACCTGCGGGTCGCAAACGAGGGCGGCTCAAGAGCGGGCGAGAAGGTTTGGGTTTGTATTCGACCCCATGACTTGGAATTGAGCCGCGCTGCGGACCACCGGGAAAGCCGCCAGCGAGATGGCTTCAACCTCTTTTCCGGAACGGTGACCCGCAGGATCTATTTCGGCGACGCCATCGATTATCTCGTTCAAGTTGCCGGAGCCGATATCCCTTTGCGCGTTATCACCCCGCCTGCGCAGCGCTTCGGTATAGGAGAAAAGGTCTTTGTCCTGGTTCAACCGCAGCGGTGCGTAATCGTCGGATGACGGGAGAGCGCTCCTTCACCATTCGCCGGCGCTCGCTGGTTATCCTTGCCGCGATCTTTCTCCTTGGTTGCGCGCGGAGCGGAGATTTCAGCGCGGTTAAAAATCTTCGCTCCGCCGGCGGCAGTATCATCTGCTTTGGAGACAGTCTCACCGAAGGAGTCGGCGCTGGAAACGGCGAAGATTACCCGTCGGTCCTGTCCCGGCTCATCCCGTACCCCGTCATCAACGCTGGAAGACGCGGGGATACTGCCGGCGACGGCCTTGCCCGTTTGGACAGGGACGTGCTCAGCCGCAATCCTCGTCTGGTGATCATTCTGGCGGGCGGCAATGACTTCCTACGGCAAGTTCCGCTGGCGGAAACAAAAAAGAATCTCGACGAGATGATTCGCCGCATCCATGAGGCGGGAGCCATGGTCGCCGTGGTGGCCATCCGGCTTGGCCTTTTTACCGACGAGTACGGCCCGCTGTACCGCGAGATTGCGCGCGAGCGCGGAGCTTTCCTGGTCGCCGGCGCGATGAAAGGCATTCTTTCCGATGAGAAGCTGAAGAGCGATCCGATTCATCCCAATGGCGCCGGTTATCGCTTGCTGGCGGAGCGAATCGCCGCCGCGATCAAGCCTTTGCTTGAGGAAGCCGAGAGGCGAAGATAGCAGGAGTTGGTAAAAACTCAAAACTTCCTCTTTTGGGCGCGCGTCATCATGTGCACGGCATATGCCACGATGAGCAGCGCGAGCCAGGTCGCCATGCCGCTCACCAGTTTAGGGTCCGTGGCGCCAAAGAGCCAGCCCAGATCTTCCCGCCGGAAGTCGCCGTAAACGCGGAGCGTCTTGAGCCCGAAAACCCATCCCGCGTGAAGCCCGATGGCAAGATAGAGGGATCCGGTGCGCATGAAGGCATAACTGAGGACCAAGCCGATTAGAAATAGACCGAAAAGTCCCGGCAGGAGAGCGAGCGGATCGAGGAAGGGCTCGAAGGCGTACAAGACGTGGCGAAAGCCGGCCAGAGGATCGAAACCTGAAAGGGTAATATTTTTCGACGGGCGAACGAAGTGAATGGCGGAGTAAAACAGATTGGTGGCCGCCAGTGCGATCGGCGGCTTTGTGTCCGCGAGCATGCCTTTAAGAAGGATGCCGCGGAAAAAAATCTCTTCGAGCACGCCGACCGTGAGCGCTGCAAGGAGCGCCTTGACCGATCGCTCCATGCCGGTGGCGAAGGAGAGCCGGAGATACGGGGAGAAGATGTCGGCTAGCGCCATGAGCAAAGCGAGCGCGATTATCGAGCCTACGGCCAGGAAAAAGCCTCCTATCGCGTCCGGATATCCCTTCCTGATGCCGCCCAACCCGAGGTCCGCGAGAGAGCCGATTTTCAACCGCGAGCGCCAGAGAAAAAAGCAGCCTATGCCCATGATCATGAACAGCCGGTCGAAGATCCGGGAGAAGGAATAACGGTATTTCTGCCACTCGGGCACCCGGTCCACGATATGTTCCCAAAGCGCCGCGACCCACGGGCTGAGAAGGCTGGTTGCCAGCAGGACGAGGAGGAGAAAGAGAAAAAATCTTTGGTAGCTTTTCATAAATTTTTTGTCACGCTAGCCTTTGTGTTGACTGGATGTCAAATTGAGGGCCTTGCTGGGCAATCTCCCTCGGGGAACGCGCTCTCGGCTGCGGCCGATGGGTTCGTGCCATGAGTCGTACCGTCCGTGATCGGACGTCCGCAGCCTCGCTCGCGCTCCCCTCGGTCGCGGAAAGAGACGTCCGCGCCTTTCAAAGCCCCGTAGCTCCGTACCGCTCGGCTAGGCCCGGATCAAAAAGGCGAAGCGGCTCCCTGAGCGAAATATGGACGGAGCATTGGGGGCGACCGAGGGGA
>JACPFH010000770.1 GCA_016183075.1 Deltaproteobacteria bacterium
CCAACTGACGAACCCGATCCCCGCTTTCCACGATGAAGCCGAGATGGTCCAATTCGTGTCCGTGTGGTTCGACGACGCGCCCTTGGGGAATCTCGTGCAGCGCGAGATTGTCGCACCCGGACGAAAGGTAGGCGTTTTTCGGATCCGGCTCCCACACCACCTCCGTGCCGAAGAACGCCTGGTAGAAGCGTTTCGAGCGCGTGACGTCTTTGACGTTCAAGGCGATGTGGCGCATCCCTTTCATTCCCTGAACTCGGCCCATGGTCGTCTATATACCACATCCCGCTGACATTGGCGCGCGGTCGATGAGTCATCGCGCTGTGCGGTCTCTTGCGCCAGACGCAAAAAAGGGGAATATTTTGTATTGTGAAAGAGGCGCTCTGGTGGGAGACCCAAGCCGACGGTCGCATCCTGTGCACCCTTTGCCCGCGCTTCTGTAAGATCGGCGAGGGGCAGGCCGGCTTCTGTTATATCCGCAAGAACATCGGCGGCAAGCTCTACTCGCTGGGATACGGCAGACCGACCGGTTTCGCCATCGACCCGATCGAAAAGAAGCCGCTCAACCACTTCCTCCCGGGCACGGGAATTCTGAGCTTCGGCACGGCCGGCTGCAACCTGGGCTGTCGCTTCTGTCAAAACTGGAGCATCAGCAAGGCGAAGCTGGATGAAGCCCAGAGCCTGACCGCCGGCCCGCAGGAGATTGTGAAGCTGGCGCTGAGCCACAGAGTCCCCAGCATCGCTTTCACCTATAACGACCCGGTCATCTGGGGCGAGTTCGTCATCGACATCTCTCGACATGCCCGCGAGTGTGGGTTGAAAAGCGTGATGGTTACTGCCGGTTACATTACCCCCGAGGCGCGCCCAGAGGTCTATCGCTACATCGACGCGGCCAATGTTGACCTCAAGGGTTTTACCGAGCGATTTTACCATAAGCTTACCTTCTCTCACCTCGACCCCGTCCTGGACACGCTTCGGTGGTTGAAGCACGAGACCGGCATCTGGTTCGAGATCACCAACCTCATGATCCCGGGCGAAAACGATGATCCGGGGGAAACCGAGCGCATGTGCGAGTGGATCTTGGAGAACCTCGGCGACAGGGTGCCGCTGCACTTCACCGCCTTCCATCCGGATTTTAAGATGATGGACAAGCCGCGCACTGCGGCGTCGACGCTGAAGCGGGCGCGGCAAATCGCGCTCAACGCTGGGATCAAGTTTTGCTACGTGGGAAACGTCTTCGATGACGAGGGACAAACGACTTACTGCCCGAGCTGCGGTCGTGCCCTGATCCGCCGCTCCTGGCATGACCTCCTGGAATATGAGCTGGTCGGTGACCGTTGCCCGTGTGGCCAGAGAATCCCGGGTCTGTTTGTTGCCCGCGAACGGCCCGCCCTGGGCCGGCGCCGCCGTGCATTCCTTCCTTTTCAATAAGCGATTCGCCAATAAGGGGTCGGGAAGACCCGGTCGATTGTATTTGATCGTGTAACCCGCGTAGAATAGTGATTTTGTATGGCCAAGGCGCGTAAAGCTTCGGTAAAAACACTTCCGCATTTAACCATCCTGGAAGACATCAGTACGGTGATCAGCCACTCCCAGGACCTGCAGGAAACCCTGCGGAGCATCGTGGCCATCGTTGCTGAGAGGATGGAGACAGAGGTCTGTTCTCTCTATATTCTCGATCGCCAGCGCGGCCGCCTGACCCTGCGCGCCACCATGGGACTGGACGAAGAGGCGGTGGGAAAGGTCTCCATGGGGACCGGCGAGGGGCTGACCGGTTTGGTGATCGAAAAGATGGGCCCGGTGATGGTTGTCGATGCCTTGGCCCATCCTCGTTACAAGTATTTCCCCGAGACCGGTGAGGAGCGTTTCCATTCCTTTCTCGGTGTTCCCCTGAGGGAGCAAAAAAAACCGCTAGGCGTCCTCGTTGTACAAACCTCACGGCGTCGCGAGTTCAGCCGGGACGAAATTCGCCTGCTCAAGGCGATCTCGAGCCAGGTGGCGAGCATCATCATTCAAGCGCGCCTGCTGGATACGCTGAAGGATAAAGAGCGCGAGCGCGAGGAATACCACAAACGCCTTGTCGATGCGCTGCGCCGCCTCCGCTCCTACGAGCGGAGGCGGCATGAAGGGGCGCGGGGAGTGGTCCACAAATGGCGCGGCCGTTTAAGCGGCCAGGCAGCCTCCCCGGGGTTCGGTCGCGGCAGTGCGTACCTCCTTCGGCCGCGGATGGATTTGCGCGCGGTTAAGAAGGAGCTGACCAAGAGTCCGCAGCGGGAAATCGAAAGGTTCAGGGCCGCGGTCGAGAGAGGCATTGCCCAGGTTGAGGAGCTGAAGCAGCGCATGAGCCGTTTCCTTTCTCGGGAGGAGGGCGCCCTCTTCGATGTCCACCGGCTGATCCTCGAGGATCCGACCATCATTGAGCAGATCGAGACGCAGATCCGCAAGGAGCGTTATGTCGCGGAGTATGCGGTGAGGAGCGTCTTCGAGCAGCACCTTCAATCCTTCACTCAGATCGAGGACGAGTATTTGAAGGAGCGGGCAGCGGATGTGCGGGATGTGGCGCAGAGACTATTGGAGAATCTCTCCGGCATCAAGGAGGAGGCGCTGGTCGTTCCTCACGATGCAATCTTGGTTGCTGAGGATCTCTCGCCCGCGGATCTGGCTCTGATTGAGAGGGACCGCTTTCGGGGCATCGTGCTGGCTACAGGCGGGGTGACTTCACACGCTTCCATCCTTGCTAAATCCTTCGAGATCGCCAGTGTCGTCGCGGTGGATGGCCTCTTGGAATCGGTGCGAGCGGGAGACTCGCTGATCGTCGACGGCAACTCGGGACTGGTTTATATCAACCCCAATCAAGAGGTCATTCGAGAATACGATCGGCTTGAGCGGGACTATCTCGCTTTCAATCGAGACTTGGACGTGCTGCGGGATCTGCCCCCTGAGACCCAGGATGGACACCGTGTTTCCCTGTACGCCAATATCGGCCTTTTGGGCGATGTCGCATTTGCCCAGCTTCACGGCGCGCAGGGAATCGGACTCTACCGTACGGAGATACCTTTTCTCGCCCATCGGGATTTTCCCAGCGAGGAGGAACAATACGCGCTTTATCGGCGCGTTGTGGAGGCGATGGTAGGCATGCCGGTTACGATCCGTACCCTGGACATCGGAGCCGATAAATATCCCGCCTATGTTCGTCGCGGCAGCGTTGAGCCTAACCCAGTGCTGGGGTGGCGCTCCCTCCGGGCGTCGCTCGAGCTGGTGGAGGTTTTCCAGACCCAGCTCCGGGCGATCCTGCGCACAGGCACTCAGGGTAGGGTCCGGTTGCTTCTCCCGATGGTCTCCAGTCTCGAGGAGATCCTCAAAGTCAAGGAGATTCTTGCCGTGGTGAAAGAGGAACTCGGGCGCGAAGAAGTTCCTTTTGATCCACAAATGGAGTTAGGGATCATGGTCGAGGTTCCCGCGGCGGTGCAACTGGCTTCTCGGCTCATCCGGGAGGTGGATTTCTTGAGCATTGGCACCAATGATCTCATCCAATATATCTTGGCCGTAGATCGAAGTAACCGGAAGGTCGCGGGCCTCTACGAACCGCTCCATCCGGCGGTGCTGACCGCCCTGATGCACGTGATCGACGTAGCGAAGAAAGAAGGAAAGCGCGTCGGCATGTGCGGGGAAATGGCGGGGGACCCGCTGTGCACCTTGCTCCTTCTAGGGATGGGGCTGGATGAATTCAGCATGGAGCCCCTCTTTATCCCGGTGATCAAGAAGATTATTCGTTCCGCGTCCTATCAGGCCGCCAAGACTTCGGCCCAGATTGTTCTGCAGATGGATACAGTGGGGGAAATCAAGAAATACCTGTTCGAGCAAATGCGCGATCTGGGCATGGTGGAGCTGATGGAGCTGTACCACTAGGGCGCAAACTGGCTCGATTGTCCTGCCCTTGAGTTGATTGTCGGGGGTTGACTTTTGGGTCCTGGCACGATATGATTCGAACGTTCGTTCGAATAAACCGTATCGGCAGAAAGGCTGCGATGAAGAAAATATCTACGTTCAACGACTGGATTGATTGCTTCCGCGAATGGCAGAAAGAGATCGGCTACGACCCGGCGCTGCTCGGGCAGTATAAGTTCGAAGCGAAGCTTGACGACCTCCACTCATCTGAGATCGAATTCGGTGACTTCAAGGGTCATGGGAGATGGGAACGGGTGGAACAGATTCCGAATCAGGCGATCCGGGACGCGCTGCTCAACTTGATCGTCTATCAAGGAGATACCGAATTCGCCTCGGTGGAGCAGCAGAGAAATCTGCTTGAGACCGCTCCAACCGACTACGACCGCCAATCCCTGATCCGAGTCAACAGCGACGAGATGCGCCATGGGTGGCAGATGTGTTTCCTTCTGGTCACCTATTTCGGCGATTCGGGCAAGCTCGAGGCCCAGAAGCTTTTGGAACGGCGCGCCAACAAGGGCAATCGGCTTTTGGGGTCTTTCAATGCGCCGGTGAACAACTGGTTGGATTTCTTTACCTATACCCAATTCGTGGACCGGGATGGAAAGTTCCAGCTCACGATGTTGACCCATTCTTCCTTTGCCCCGTTGGCGCGGAGCGTGACGGCGATGCTCAAGGAAGAGTTCTTCCACATGTTCACCGGTAATACGGGATTGACCCGTGTTATCAAATCGGGAAAGATCCCGGTTCCAATCATCCAAAAGTATTTTAACAAGTGGCTGTCCACGGCCTACGATCTGTTTGGAACTGACCACTCCTCGTCGGCCCATTGGGCTTATGTGTGGGGGCTGAAGGGCCGTTACGACGAGCATGAAGCCAATGGGGAGGCGGACAAAGGGCGGCTGAACGAGCTTTCGCGCGTGCAATACTTCAACGAATGCCAGCGGTTGGTCGATGAGTTGAACAAGCTCATCCCGGGGGATCAGCCGAAACTCGTGTTGCCTGACTTGAAGTTCCGCCGTTCGATTGGGGATTACGCCGGGAAGCCTTACGGCGTGGACGGCAGATCGCTCACCGAGGATGAGTACGCAAAGCACCTAAAGGAAGTTGTGCCCGGCCCCGAAGACGAACGCGTGCTCGCCGAGATCTTCAAAGAAAAAGATTGGTTGGTCCGAGCGAATTGATCGCTGCTCAGACAAGGTCCAAGATTCATTCGTTGGAGGGAGAGGGGTGTGAAGCGGCTTTGCCTGGTGTGCCAGAACGTAGATTGCAAGAACCGGGGCTCCGAGGAAATCATGAATGAGCTTGAGCGGCGCGTTGCCGAGAAGGGCTTAGCCGACTTGGAAGTTCGCCCGTACATGTGTTTTGGCGCCTGTCAGGAAGGACCCAATATCGTTCTTTACCCGGAAAAGAGCTGGTATGCCGGAGTGAAGAAAGAAGACCTCGACGACATCTTGAGCCATATTTCGGGCGGGCAGGAGGTTAAAATGCTCGACACCATCGATTCCTCGCTCAAAGAACTTATCTATCAACTTCTCGATACGGGGGTCTTCTAGCCCGTGGAAGGTATCCTTTTCCCGCGGGGTGTGGCGGAGGGAAAAGAGAGCCTGAAGGAATATCGTGCCCGTGGCGGCTATGGCGCCTTGGAGATGGCGCTGCGGGAGCTTTCGCCGGCACGGGTGCTTCAGGAGGTCATCGACTCCGGTCTACGGGGCCGCGGGGGGGCGGGTTTCCCGACGGGGAGAAAATGGGCGTTCACGGCAGAGAGCGCCGAGCAACCGCACTACCTTGTTCTGAACGGTGGGGAGGACGAGCCGGGGAGCAAAAAGGATCGCCTTCTCATGGAAAACCTCCCCCACCTGGTGCTGGAAGGGGTGATCCTTGCCGCTTACGCGGTGCGCGCGTCGAGGGCCTACCTTTACATCAACGCCAACTATAAGAACGCGATCCAAAACATGACCGGTGCGCTGCAGGAGGCCGGGAAGGCGGGTTATTGGGGTGAGCGCGTGCTGGGATGCGATTTTAGTCTGGAGCTTCCGATCGCGCCGGCTCCGCCCGACTATGTTGCCGGAGAAGACACGGCTGCGCTTGAGGTCATCGAGAAAAAAGACCCTCTGCCGCGGCAAAAGCCGCCCTATCCCGCAACCGCGGGCCTTTTTGGGAAGCCGACCGCGGTCAACAATGTAGAGACTCTCGCCAACGTCCCACTCATCATCGCCCGCGGAGCGAAATGGTATCGCTCAATCGGCACCCGAGAGAGTCCGGGCACGATGATCTTTTCGTTGGGCGAAGAAGTGAAACGGCCGGGAATCTATGAGCTCGCGTTCGGGACGCCGCTCAGATTTCTGATTGAGGAGTGCGGTGGTGGGACGAGAGACGACAAGCCCATCAAGGCCGTTCTTCCCGGCGGCCCTTCTTCAGCGTTTTTGCCGCCCGAGAAAATCGACCTCCCGCTAGATCATGACTCCTTGCGTGCCGCCGGCTCCTCAATCGGCTGCGGGGTCGTTCGCCTAATTACCGCGGGTTCCTGTGTGGTGGAGGAGACGCTTCGGATCGCGGAGTTTTTTGCCGCCGAGTCCTGCGGCCAATGCCCGGCCTGCCGCATGGAGACCAACATCCTGGCGACAATGCTGAAGAAAGTGCAACAGGGACAGGGCGGAGCGCCGATTCTAGAGCAGTTTCAAAAGGTGATCGAATTCAATAAGGGCAAGGGGTTTTGCAACCTCGTCAACATGCCCGGGCCTCCCATCGAGAGCGCCCTCAAGCTCTTCCGCTCCGACTTCGAATTTCACCTGGCCAACGGACGCTGCCCCGAAGCCTAGCCCAAATTTAGATACTTCTTCGGAACGTTAAACACCTTCCCGTCGCGGCTCTTGATCAAGCAGGCGTCGTTTTTCCACTCCTTGAGGACCTGGACTTCCTCGCCGGGGGGGAAGGAGACCTCCTCCACGGCGGCATTTTTGCTTCCTTGGTGTTTCGCCGTAAACGCTTCCTTGACCGTTGCCATACATGCCCCCTTCAATGATCGCGCAGCAAAAGCTCGGTAGTGACGATCAAGATTCTAATATAATAATCGACGGCATTTACAAGGATACGCCCAGATGCGTTCTCCCCATGCAGGACATCTTCGCTTGTGTCTTCCGCAGGATGTGACGGGCAGGGCTCTGTTTAGGGTCGACTGATTTCGAGTGTCTGCCCGGTGATATAGTCGGAGTCGCTGCCGGCAAAAAAGACAAACACGGGTGCGATAGCGTCAGGGGAAACGAAACGGTGCTGACCCGGGAGCTCACCCAGGTGCTGACGGCGAAAGGCGGTAAGGACCTCCGTCATTCGGGTATCCGCCACCGGGGAAATGCAGTTGACTTGAATGTTGTAGGGTTTTAGCTCGTTCGCTGCGTTCCGCGTAAAGGCGATAATTCCACCTTTCGCTGCCGCATAGTCTGCTACGCCAAAGGAGCCGCGCAGAGCCGAGGGAGCGGTCACGTTGATGATTTTGCCCCTTCGTTGCCGCTTCATGATCGGGAGGACGGCCTGCGTGCAATGAAAGGTCCCTTTTAGATGAACCGCCATCATCTCATCCCACTGCTCCTCGGTAATGCTTTCCAATGGCGCGGGGCGTAAGATCCCGGCATTGTTTACCAGGACGTCGATCCGACCCCAGCTCTCGACTACTTTCTGTACTAGTCGGTCTATCTCCGCCCGCCGCGTGACGTCCGCTATGACCGCTAGAGCCCGAGATCGCAACGCGGAAATTTCCTGTTCCACGTTACGAAGCGCGGTCTGACCATGGGCGGCTGCCACGGCCACACTCGCCCCTTCCCGAGCAAACGCTAAAGCTACAGCTTGACCGATCCCGCGGCTGCCGCCGGTCACGATGGCCACCTGTCCTTGAAGCTTGCCCGTGGCGCGGTCGCTCAAGTTCGGATCTTCATATCCGCGGCGAGGATCTTTTCGTCGGGCCGCGCTTTCCAGACGATGTTTCTTGCTACGCCGTAGATCTCAGCGAGATTGTACAAGGGAACCAAAGCCGCATCTTCCATTAAGATTCGGCCGGCCTCCTGCAGCAGAGCAGCCCGCTTTTTTTGGTCCCCGGTCCTTTGCTCCTCGTCGATCAGGCGGTCGAACTCGGGATTTCGATAATTGACCCGTTTGGTAACCCCCGAGCGGAAGTACTGATCATAGACCGTATCCGCGTCGACGGCTGGCCTGCCGACATAATAAAATGGAAGCTTTCCTCCGTTCACCCCTTCCTTGCCCCAAAAGATAACAAATTGTTGGGAGACAAGCTCGGTCTTAATCCCGCTCTGCGAGAGTTGATCGGCAATGACTTGGCAGATCTCTTTAGCTTTGGGGTAGCGATCGGGGGAGAAATAGAGCTTTACCTCCAGTCCCCCGGGGTATCCCGCCTTCGCCAGAAGATCCTTGGCTCTCTTTGGCTCGAAGGGATAGCGCTTGAGTTTCGGGTTGGCGCCGATGACATTTGATGCCACCGGGCCGTCCATCAAATAGCCGTTGCCGTCATAGATATATTTTATGATCGCCTGGGGATCGACGGAATAGCTAATGGCTTGACGGACTAACTTGTTGTCGAATGGCTTCATCGCTGCGTTCATGGCAAGAAAATACATTCTCAGCCCGGCCACTTTCTCGATGCGCGCCCTGGGGTGCTGGCTCAACCTGGCTGCCTCTTCGACGGAAACGTTGTTGATGACGTCGCCTTGGCCTGCGAGCAACCCGGCGACGCGGGCAGCCTCCTCGCCGACTTTCTTGTAGATGACTTCTTTGATGTCCGGCTTTGGGCCCCAGTAATCATCGTTCCGTGTCATGACCATGTTGCCGTCACGCACGAAGCTGACAAATTTGTAGGGGCCGGTTCCGATTGCATGCGCGTCCGCCTGCTCGCCGTATTTGTCGGCTGCCGCCTTGCTTATCATAAAGCGGTTGTGGAGCCGGTCCAGCAAAACCGCCATCGGTTTCTGGGTCGTGATGATAACGGTGTGATCATCCGGCGCCCGCATCTCGGTCACCTCGCGGAAGTTCTCTCGCTGGAGGCTCCGCTTGTCCTCCCGCATTCGAGTAATGGAGTAGATCACGTCTTTGGCCGTGAACGGGGAACCGTCATGAAAGCGAACGCCTTTTTTGAGCCGGAAGACCCACTTTTGGCCCTGAAACTCCCAGGATTCGGCCAGAACGCCGTAAAACTCTTTCTTCTCATAATCGACTTCGACCAGAGGGTCGAAGAAGTGTTGCCAAATCCCGTAGGTCGGGCTGGCGCTGTGGGCGTAAGGGTTGAGGCTATCCGCAGCCACGCTTTGGAGGATTGTAAGTCGGTCCTTTGACGCGCCCCGGCCCAGCCTCGGCAGGCCACCAGTCGCCAGGGCTCCCAGGCCGACGGCAGCGGTCTGTCTTAAAAACTCTCTGCGACTAACGCCTGTTTTTTTCGTTCGCATAAAGCCTCCTTTCGGCTCAAACAAGCCGAGTTCGAGTGAGTCTGGTCACGGGCACAAACGCTTCGGCCACAAAAGGCGCGGGGTCCGAATCCGCCTGACTGTTACCATGGCCCCCGAAAAAGTCAACATCGCCGACCATGGTACTTAGCCTTGCCGGCTAAGCTTTGGATCTAAGATGTCGCGCAGGCCGTCTCCAAGCAGGTTGATCCCAAGCACGGTGATGAAGATAGCCATCCCGGGAAAGATCGTCAGCCAGGGCGCACGGTACATGTAAGTTCTGCCTTCGCTGAGCATCGAGCCCCACGTCGGCACGTGGGGCGGCACTCCCAGACCCAGGAAGCTAAGGCTCGCTTCGGCGATAATCACGATGGCCATGGCAAAGGTCGCAATGACCATGACGCTGGGAAGCGTGTTGGGAAGGACATGGCGGGCGATTATGTACATGTCCCTCCCCCCCAAGGCCCGCGCGGCCTGAACGAATTCGCGCTCTCTCAGCGAGAGCACTTCGCCTCGAACCACGCGGCAATACTGCACCCAACGGCTCAGCACGAGCGCGAGGATGAGATTAAGAACTCCCTGTCCCAAAAAGGCCATGATCGCGATGGCGAGGAGCAAAAAGGGAAAAGCGAGAAAGATCTCGGCAGTCTTGTTGATGATTTCATCGACCATCTCGCCAAAATAGCCCGCTATTGCGCCCACGATGCAGCCAAATAGACCGGCCACGATCACCGTCGCCGCGCCGACAAGGAGAGAGATGCGGGAGCCGTAAATGATTCGGCTCAGAAGATCCCGACCCAGATTGTCCGTGCCTAGAATGTAGCGACCGGACGTTGTGGCAAGGGACGGGGGCCGGAGGCGGTTTGCAAGCGTTTGCTGCTCCGGATCGTGAGGCGCAAGCACGGGGGCTGCCAGGCCGCAGATCACCAGCGTAAGCAGGATGGCGCCGCCGACGATGATTTTAACGTAGCGCTGCCAGCGCATCATAGCCTGATCCTCGGGTCGGCCCACATGTAGAGCAGGTCGACCAGCAGGTTAATAACGAAATACATGACGGCGAAAAAGAAGATCACCCCCTGCACCAGTTTGTAGTCTCGGGTCGAGATGGCCTGAATGAGCAAACTCCCGACCCCGGGCCAGGAAAAGACCGTTTCGGTGATTACCGAGCCGCTCAAGAGCGCGCCGAGCTGCAGGCCGAGGATGGTAATGATCGTGAGCATGGCGTTGCGAAGCGTGTGCTTCCAGATGACCGCTTGTTCGCTCAGCCCCTTGGCCCGCGCAGTCGTGATGTAGTCCTGGCGGATGACCTCCAGAACGCTCGAGCGCGCGATCCGCGTGACGATGGCGGCCAGGCTGGTTCCCAGGGTCACGGCCGGCATTAACAGGTGCTGCACTGCGCTCCACAAACCGGCCAGGTTGCCGGTGAGGAGGCTATCCAGCAGATAAAGATGGGTTATCGGGTGGATGTCGATGCCGTATTCAATCCTGCCCGCGACCGGAAGGAGATTGAGCTGGCCGCCGAGGAAAAATATCAGCATGATACCGAGCCAAAAATTAGGCAGGGAAACGCCGATCAGCGCCAACGTCATGCCCGAGTGGTCCCACAAAGAATTGTGCCTGATCGCCGAGTAGACGCCGATCGGCAGCGAGATGATCGTGGCGATCAATAGACTTGCAAAGGCCAGCTCGAGGGTTGCCGGCAACCGCTCGAAGACCAGGGTCGAAACCGGCGCGCCGTACCGCAACGACACACCGAAATCGCCCACTGCGGCGCGCCGGATAAATTCCCAATACTGAATGACGAGCGGTTGATCGAGCCCCCACTCCCGGCGGGTGCGTTCGACTTCCTCTTGAGTAGCGGCGTCGCCGAGCAGGAGATTGACGGGATCGCCCGGAGCCAGATGCATGAGAAAGAAAACAATAAACGAAACCCCGAGCAGGACGGGTATCGCACCAATGATTCTGCGCCGGAGCATGGAAGAGATTCGATTATAAACCGAGATGGGAAAAGGAAAGGTCCAGGATCTTCAGTGCCCGGTCGATTTCATCCCTGGTGATGTTGAGAGGAGGCGTGATCCTTATCACGTTGCCCATCAAGCCCCCTCTGCCGATCAAGAGGCCATGCGCCTTGGTCTGTTCCATGAGCCGGCGCACGGCCTCGGCATCGGGCTTTTTGTTTTCCCCCACCAGTTCCAGGCCCTGCATCAGTCCCATCCCGCGGACATCGCCGATGACAGGATATTTTCCTTTCAAATGCTCAAGCCCGTCGCGCAGCCGCTGGCCCATGACCCGCGCGTTCTCTACTAAACCTTCCTCTTCAATGACCCGGATCGTGGCCAGTGCCGCCGCGCTCGTTACCGGATTCCCGCCGAAGGTGGAGATCGACATGCCCTGCATGCTATCGGCGACCTCCGGGGTCGCGATGGTCGCGCCGATAGGCGCGCCATTGGCCATCCCCTTGGCGAAGGTCATGACATCTGGCTCCACCCCCCAGTGCTCGATGCCGAACATCTTTCCGCCCGTTCTCCCCCACCCGGTTTGCACCTCGTCGCAGATGAAAAGGCCGCCGTACTTGCGGACGATCGACAAGATCTCCTGGAAATACTCCTTGGGAGGGGTGATGAGGCCGCCGATCCCCTGGATGGGCTCGGCCAGGAAAGCGGCGATCCGGCCGGACGTCGTCGTCCGAATAGCTTCCTCCATGTCCTTGGCGCATTTGAGGTTGCAGCTCGGGTAGGTGAGGCCGAAGGGGCAGCGGTAGCAGTAGGCGTTCGCTATGTGGTGAATGCCGGGCGCCGGGGCCGGCATAAGCCGCCAGGCGGCATGCCCGGTGAGGCTCATGGCGAGATGGGAACGGCCGCTGTAGCCGTGGCGCAGCGCGATGACATCTTGGCACTGGGTGTGGAGCTGCGCGATCAGGACGGCGGTCTCGTTCGCTTCGGTGCCGCTGTTGGTGAAGAAGGATTTCTGCAGCCGCCCGGGAGTGATCTGAGCCAGCTTTTCGGCGAGCCGAACGTGGGGCTCGTTGGGGTAGAGCGTGGAGAGGTGTTGGAGGTATTCCGTTTGCTCCTGGATCGCGCGCGTGACCGTGTCGTTACAGTGCCCGACGCTGATCGTAACGATGCCGCCGAAGAAATCTAGATATTGTTTTCCCTCCGCATCGTAGACGTAGCTTCCTTTGGCGCGCTCCACAACCAGCGGCTCCTCGTAGTAGTTCGCCACGCAGGAAAAGAGGTACCGCCGGTGTTTTTCGATGATCTCCTTCTTATCCATCGCACTCCACTGCGGTTTGCGGATTTTTATTCACGCGCGGTTCGAAGCCGTGGCCTCGAGCCGGTTTGACGCTAACCAATCGGAATCTGACTGTCAATAAGGGCAGTGAACCCTAATCCGGAAATCTTTTTCTGAGTAGTCAGACTCGGAACCGCTCCAAATAGCCTCCTCGCCCTCCTTTTGGAGGGAGAGGATTAAAGGTGAGGGTGGTGCGCATGGAATTTGCCCTCACCCTCGCCCTCTCCCGCG
>JACPFH010000771.1 GCA_016183075.1 Deltaproteobacteria bacterium
GTTTACAAGACCAAAGAGGAGGAAAGGGAAGCCATGCTCAACTCCATCAAGGCCATCGAGAAGGCCTGTGGAGAGCGGCCTTTGGGCTACATGTCGCAGGGGCCCAGACCCGGCCCTTTTACTTTGGAACTCAACGCCGAGCTTGGCTTTAGATGGAATGGCGATTTTGACTCCGATATTCCGTACACGATGAATGTCAACGGTACGAAAGTGGTCTCCGTTGGGTACGTGCGGCCTGCCTATACGGACAACGATATCGTGCCTTATGGGCTTGCGGGCGGCCTCCAGCAACTGAAGGACGAATTTGACGCGCATTACGAGGAGGCCCAGCGCCATCCCATGAAGTTTCGCTACTCAATGCACAACTTCACCGGGGGGCGGCCCGGCTTGGCAAAGCTCTTTGACAAATTCCTTGAATACGTCAAAGGCCACCCTGGGGTGTGGTTCTGCCGCTGCATCGACATGGCCGATTTTTGGTTGCAGCAGGAGACTCTCCATGAAAAAGGCAAGAGGGGAGTTTCCTAAGCTGCGTAGTCACAACGATCACCCTGAAGCTTTGCAGAAAAGCCTTTTTTAACTTTACAGGAGGATTCTTCATGGCCAGTCAATCGAAGCCGAGATATTTCATTCGCATCCCTTCCATCATTGGCACCCTCATATTTCTCACAGCCGTGTCGGCATCGCGACAAGGAGCGGTTGCGGCGACACTGGAGCAGGTAATCGAGGGGGCCAAGAAGGAAGGAGTTATCAGGGGACAATGGGGCCAGTCCAGTGCCGGAGGGAGCCAGGGCTTCGCGGAGTTTGTGGCGGGGATGAACAAGAAGTACGGGATCAACCTCAGGGGGCAGTTCACCCCGGGCGCAGACTACCAGTCCATCATGCTGAGGATTATCCAGGAAGCAGCCGCGGGCCAGCCGGCCAGCACCGACGTCTATCTTGGAAATTCGCAGGCCATGCTCGATGGCATGAAGGCGCAACTGCTGATGTCTATGGACTGGGCCAAGATTATTGATCGGCCGCTTCCGTCCGGGTCCGGCTATCCAATTTTGCCCGGCGGTTTGGCTGTGGCATACGGCACCCCGGTTGTGGGGATCGAGTATAACTCGAAGCTCGTCAAAGGGGATGACATCCCGCGCCGTCTGGAAGATGTTCTAAAGCCTAAGTGGAAGGGCAAGATCGCTTCCACTCCCTACGCGGCGGGATTGCGGGAGTTTGCCATGCCGGATTTGCTGGGTCGCGAGTACATGGTCGACTTTACAAAGAAGCTTTCCAAGCAGATCGGCGGTTTAATTCGCTGCGGCGACTCCGAGCGGCTCACCAGCGGAGAGTTTCTCATGCTCGTGCTGACGTGCGGGGGGAACGATGCCATCACGCTGCAAAGGAAGGGAGCCCCTGACGCTCACACGGTCATCGAGGAGGGCACCATTCTGCATAGCCGGTTCTTCGCCGTCCCGAAAAACTCGCGCTCTCCCAATGCCGCCGCCCTGTTTGCCGCTTACGTGATGACTCCCGAAGGCCAGGCTCTGATGTGGAAGCACGATGGGATGGACCTTTATCTTTTTCCCGAGTCCAACATGAAGAAGGAGGTGGACAAGGTCCGTGCCGCCGGTGGGAAGATCGTGGTGAACTCACCTCAGTGGCTCCAGTCACTCAAAGGATACGCGCAGATGCAGAAAGAGCTCGAGAAAATCCTGCGTGAAGGCCGGTAGCGCGTGGCATGTAAACCGGCTCGAACGGCGAGAGAGGGATGACGGAATTAGCGCTGAGATTGGCGCGATGGCATAGCGTGCTCGGCAGGGGGGTGTGGACCTCTTCCTCAACGGTCCTTCTCCTGGCGCTGCTCCCCATGGGGGTGATTGCGCTCCTCGTCGCCATGATGCTGTCGGTAAGCTTTCAGGAGGGGTTTATCGGCACGGCCGCTGCGACCTTCACGCTGCAGAATTACGTCACCATTTTCGCCGACCCGTTCATCTATCGCGTGCTCGTCGACACGGCGATCTTCAGCTTGTCGACGACTATCTTCGCTCTTGGATTCGGCCTTCCGATCGCCTGGTTGGCGGAGCGGACGACGATCCCGGGCAAGATGCTCATCTATTCCATCATGACCATCGGCCTGCTCATCCCGGGGATTTATACGGCGATGGGGTGGACGTTTATCGCGCATCCACGGATCGGCTTTCTGAACCGATGGCTGGTGGACCTTTTTGGGTTTGAGAGCGGGCCGATTAATATCGCGACCCCGATTGGAATGGGTTTTGTCCAGGGTCTCAGTTTAGCCTCATTAGCTTTTATCATGACGGCTCAGGTTTTTCGTGCGATGAACCCCGTCCTGGAAGAGGCGGCTAAGGTTCACGGCCTGGGCTTTGGTGGAACTCTTCGCCGCATCACCCTGCCGCTCGCCTGGCCGGGGATTCTGGGAGCGATCATCTATATCGTGATGATCGGGGTGGCTACCTTCGATATTCCGGCTATTCTCGGGCTGGGAAATCGCGTGTATTTGCTGAGCACGTTTATCTACCTCCAGGTTCACCCGCAAGGCAGCGCGCTCCCCCAGTACGGCGTCGCCGGCGCGTTGGGAAGCTTAATGATCGTGGTCGCAGGCTTGCTTACGGTTTGGTACGGGCAGGTGCTGCGTCACGGCCGTCGCTTCGAAGTGATTACCGGCAAGGGGTACCGCCCTGCGCTGATCCAACTCGGCGGCTGGTCGGTTCTCGCCTGGGCTTTTATCGCCCTCTACGCCTTCATCTCCAAACTCCTGCCGTTTCTCTTGATCGCGTACGCTTCCTTCACGCCTTACTTCGCCCCGCCCTCGATGGAAATGATGCGCCAGCTTTCGCTGGTGCACTTTTTCACCATGGACTGGGAGCTCGTGCTGAGAGGTCTGTGGAATACGTTCCTGCTGGTGCTGGTGGTTCCCACGGTGGTGTTGCTGTTCGGGTTCTGTGTCTCCTGGTTGGTGGTCCGTTCGCGCAGCCGTGCCCGGTATGCGCTCGAATTCGGCGCCTTTTTGCCGCACGCGCTGCCGCCTGTGATCCTGGCGATCGGCGCGTTGTTGCTGGCGCTCTTTGCTCTACGGGACATCTTGCCTCTTTACGGCTCGGTGTGGTTGATTGCGGTCGTCAACGTGATTGCCCGCCTTTCGTTTACTACGCGGGCGATCAACAGTTCCTTGCTGCAAATCCATCGTGAGCTGGAAGAGGCGGCCTTCGTGGCCGGGCTATCCAGGTGCCGCACTGCCTGGCGGGTTTTGTTTCCGCTTCTCAGGCCAACCCTATTTTCGGTTTGGATTTGGTCGGCGTTACTGGTTTACCGCGAGCTGACCGTCGCCGTATTCCTCGCGGTTCACGACAATATAACCCTCCCGGCGGTTATCTGGAGCTATTGGTACGGCGGAACGGTGAACATAGCCTCGGCGATCACGCTCCTTATGACGCTGGTGCTCGCGCCTCTGATAATTATTTTCTGGTCTTTTGGGCGACGCAGCGAGGTGGCGAGCAGCTAAAAAATTATCTGCGACTGCGAAGGAACTTTTTCGAGAACGAAGGAACAAAACAACAACAGCATAGGAGGAAATGCTATGGGACTAGTAGAGGATCTTGCAAAATCGTACCATTGGAATTACCGGCCACAGAGACCCAGGCGGCCCGAGTGGTTTACCGAATGGCCCGGCGGCGCCAGACTCGCAGTGAGCTTTAACATCA
>JACPFH010000111.1 GCA_016183075.1 Deltaproteobacteria bacterium
GCGTCGCCTCGAAGCCCTTATCGGCCTAGTGGTCGCTTCGACGGCATGGATGCCCTACGCCGGAGCACATCATGCACGGGCTCTTCTTGACGCCGGAGCGGCGCCAGGCGCGGTGGAAAAGCTCGTTGAAGATCCCGCTGGCGGTTCTCTCGCCGGTCCCGAGCGCGCGGTAGCCCGCTACTGCGAGAAGCTCACCCGCGATCCCGGGACGATGGCGCGGTCGGACCTGGAGGCTGTGCGGCAGGCGGGGTTTGCAGACCGCGATCTGGTAACAATCGCGGCCAGCGCCGCTTTTGAGAATTTCCTGGGACGAGTCGCGGCGGGCACATTAGTCAGGCTCGAAGGCGACCTCCCGGCGGAGGCCCGGAGCCCTTTCTGTGCGTGATCGCGTCTCGGTCTGCCGAAGCTTGACATCGAGAAGGAATCGGCTTAAAGAGACTTGGTTAAAATTTTCTTTCGCGCGCCTCCGATCGTCATCAATTCTAGCGCTCTCAGCCCAGGCGTCGAAGATTTCACGAAAGGAGGGTTGGATCTCATGTGGTTCGTTTCCCGCCGACGTGTCTTAATCGACAGTCTTTTGGCAATCAGTTTTGCAGCCTCGAGCCTGTTCCTGGAAGGAGCGCTAAGCGGAGGGCTGGCAGCAACCAGGGTGTCCCTGGCGTTAGACTTTGTCATCCTTGGTCGCCATGCGCCTTTCTTCGTCTCTCTGGAGAAGGGTTATTGGTCTGAACGCGGGCTTGAGGTCTCGATCAACCGCGGCTTTGGCGGCTTCGACACCGCGCGTCGGGTAGGGCAGAAACAAGCCGATTTTGGATTCACGGACATCGCGGCAGCGGCGCTCCTGCGCAGCCAGGGGATGCGCGTGACTCAGGTCGCTGTAATCTACCATAACTGGCCGCACACGGTTTTCGCCAACCCGGAGATCAAAAAGATAAAGGACCTCGAAGGGCGCGTCTTCGGAACGCCGCCGGGAACCACGGGGATGCAGCTCTTGTCCGCGTTTGCCGATGTCGCCGGCATCGACTGGAGCAAGGTTAAGGTTGTCAATTTGGACATCGCCACGCAAAATGCGGCCCTGATCAGCGGCAAGGTGGATGCAATCTCTACCTTTCGCTTCTTCATCCCTTTTTTCCGCTCCAAGATTCCCAATGCGAGCATATTTCCCTGGACCGACTACGGCTGGAAAATGTACAGCAATGGTATTGTGGTCCATGAAGATACCCTTGCCCAAAAGTCCGACGTCGTGCGGAGCTTCATCGAGGGAGCGCTCATGGGATACAAATACGCCTTGGAGCATCCCGATGAAGCCGTCGAAGCACTGTTGAAACACCGCCCGGAGATCGCGCGCGACGGGGCCAAGGCGGAACAGCCCTTTCTCAAAGAGCTTGTAATAGCGCCGGAGGTGTTCGAGCGCGGCCTGGGGGCTTTCGATCCAGCCAAGGTCGCCTTCAGCTTCGATATCCTCTACCGCTACCTGGGCCTGCCCAAGACGATCACGCCGAAAGAAGTCTACTCCGACCGATGGCTATCCCCGATTAAGCCATAGGAGCAATCGATGGCGCATCTCCGNNNNCATCTCCGCGCCTTAGAAGAGGAAACTCCCGAACCTAGCCGCTCGAGTCTCAAAGGTGCCGGCCGCGACACGCTCGGCCGACGCTCAGCGCATGCGCTGGCTAACCTTCTGTCGCACTCCACGCTGGCGGTGGCGCTGCTACTGCTTTGGCAGATCACCACGACACTCTTCCAGATCAACCCCTACATCCTTCCCTCGCCCGCCGTCATTCTCAATACCCTGGTGAACTCCCTGGATTTTCTGGCGGGCCACATGCTCGCGACGCTTCAGGAAACCCTTCTCGGCTTCATCCTGGCCGGCGTCGTGGGCGTCGGGCTTGCAATGCTTTTGAGCCATTTTCGATGGCTGCGAGAGTCGAGCTACCCGATATTGATGTTCATCCAGACGACGCCGAAAGTGGCCCTAGCCCCGGTGCTGCTCGTCTGGTTCGGCTACGGGCTGCTGCCCAAGCTGGCCATGACGTTCCTTTCCGCGTTCTTTCCCATTCTCATCAACTCCATGGCGGGCTTTACCGCCATCGACGAAGAGCTGCTCTATCTCACGCGAGTCCTCGGAGCCACGCCCTTACAGGTCTACCGCAAAGTGCGCCTGGCCAATGCCCTGCCCTACATGTTCGCCGGATTCAAGGTCGGGATCACGCTTGCCGTCCTCGGCGCGGTCGTGGCCGAGTTCGTCTCCTCCGACCGCGGCCTGGGGTTCATCATCGTTACCGCGCAGGGGCAGCTCAGGACGGACCTTGCCTTCGCCGCGATATTCCTGCTCGCGCTGATCGGCCTCGGGCTGTTTTTCGCCCTCGAGCTATTGCAGCGGTTGCTCATGCCGTGGCAGCCGAAGGAGGTGTAACATGGCGCTCAGCGCCGCGGGATCGATACCACCCGATGCGGTGGTCAAAGGGCTAAGGGAGGCGCGCATCGATTTCATCGCCAGCCTGGTGCAAGACGATATCTGTGACATCCTGCGCCTGCTCGACCGCGAGGAGGGAATCACGCACGTACATCTCACGCGCGAGGAGGAAGGCTTCGGCATTTGCGCCGGAGCCTACCTTGCCGGAAAAAATCCCGCGCTCGTGATGCATAATACCGGCCTGCTCGCCTGCAGCAACGCAATCTATTCCCTGAGCATAGCGCACGAGATTCCCGTGCTCCTCCTCGTCTCCTATTCGGGATACTTCGGCGAGCAGAACCCCTGGATCGTCCACCCCGGTCTAGCTACCGAGTCGGCCTTGAACGCCCTGGGAATCAAGTACTGGATCCTGAGAGAGCCGGCGGAGGTCTCTCCCGTGCTCAAAGCCGCGCACCAGCTGATGCACGCATCCAAACGGCCCGTGGCTGTGCTGCTGCCGCCCAAAAGTTGACCGGAGGGAGTTCCCGATATGAAGCGCTACGATTGCTTGAAGATCGTCGTCGGCCATCTGACCAACGAACTCGTCATCGCCAACGTCGGGGGACCGCGGTTCGAGTGG
>JACPFH010000749.1 GCA_016183075.1 Deltaproteobacteria bacterium
CAGTCGGGCGATAGATGGGTCGCTTTAGATCCAGGGCTTGAATGATGCTCTTGGGCCTTAGATCGAAGATTTCGCGAACAATCCGCGCCAGCGCCGTTTCGGAAATTGTGCCCGTGCCAAAAGTATCCACCGCAACCGAAACGGGTTGGGCAACGCCGATGACATAGGCAAGTTGCACCTCGCATTTGCGGGCCAGTTTGGCGGCAACGATGTTTTTGGCGATATAGCGAGCCATATAGGCCGCGCTGCGGTCGACCTTGGTCGGGTCTTTACCGGAAAAGGCGCCGCCGCCATGGCGCCCCATACCGCCGTAGGTGTCGACGATGATCTTGCGCCCGGTGAGGCCGCAATCACCTTGAGGCCCTCCGACCACAAAGCGGCCCGTCGGGTTCACATGGTAAACCGTGTCTTTGTCGAGATACTCGCGCGGTATGACCGCGCGCATTACGCCGTCGATGATGGTCTCTCTGAGCTTATGGTTCTCAACGTCCGGGGAATGCTGGGTCGAGATCACTACGCTTCGGACCCGCACGGGCCTTCCGTCGCGATACTCCACGGTGACCTGCGACTTGCTATCAGGCCGGATGAACGGGGCCTCGCCGCCTTTGCGAATCTTGGCCAGATACTTGACCAGGCTGTGGGCCATCTGAATCGGCAGCGGCATACACTCCGGGGTTTCATCGCAGGCAAAGCCGAACATCATGCCCTGATCGCCGGCTCCTTGCTCCCTGTCCCCGGTCTCGGTCACACCCATGGAGATGTCCGGTGATTGCCGCTCGACCGCGGTGATGATGGCGCAGGTATTGCCGTCGAAGCCGATTGCGGAGTCTGTGTACCCGATGTCGCGCACCACGTCGCGGGCGATCTCGTTATAGCTCACGCGCGCCTGGCTGGTGATTTCGCCCGCAATCACGATCATGCCCGTCTTCGCCAGGGCCTCGCACGCCACCCGGCTGTCCGGATCTTCTTTCAGATGGGCGTCTAAGATGGCGTCGGAAATCTGATCGCACATCTTGTCCGGGTGCCCCTCGGAAACGGACTCTGAGGTGAAAAGAAAATCGTTCGTGGCCATTTACGTTACCTCCGGAGCGCTCGACTCCAGAATAGAATTCTATCTCCTATACCGGATAACCCGGAGGGAATCAACCCCGGTCCTGGCCTTGTTACAGAAAAAGCGACGCGTTATCCCGGAGTAACGAGAATCTCAGAAACAGGGTCAGGATCGGGGTCGAGGTCACTCGCTTTCGTAGAAATTTTTCTCCACGAGCTTCTCGATCGCGCGCAAGACCTCCTCGGCATCTTTCCCTTTTGCCTCGACCTGGATCTTGCTCCCTCTGGTGGCAGCCAGAGTGAGCACCCCCATGATACTGCGGCCGTCAACCACGTGACCGTCTTTGGAGATTCTGACCTCGGCGGCAAAGCGGTTGACCGTCTGAACAAGCAGCGCGGCGGCACGGGCATGCAAACCGAGCTTGTTCTTGATCTCGAGCTTCTTGACCACTTCGCCCTTCGCCTATTTGTCGATGTCTCTGTGCTTGACGTGAAGCCGGAAACGCTCGCCGTCGAGTCTCTTTTGCATCTCCTCCACCAGGACGACCGAGCGGTGTTTCCCGCCGGTGCAGCCCAGCGCAATGGTTAGCGTGCTCTTCCCCTCGCGCACGTACTGCGGCAGGACGAATTCGAGCAGCGAGTGCAGGCGATCCAAAAAAGTCAGGGTCTCGTCCCGTTTCATCACGAATTCTCTCACCTCGGGCTCCAGGCCGCTCTTGGCTCTAAGCTCGTTAACGAAAAACGGATTAGGCAAAAAGCGCACGTCGAGGATGATGTCGGAGTCGTGCGGGATTCCATACTTGTAGCCGAAAGAGGTGAGGAACAGGGTCATTCGGTGAGGGCTCGCGAGATGGAGGTAGTGCTGCTCGATCTCCTTCTTGAGATCATGGACATTGGAGTGGCTGGTGTCGACCACCTTATCGGCGACGGCGCGCATGCCTTCGAGGGCTTTGCGTTCGCGCGCGATGCCGTCCTGGATAGAGCCCTCGTC
>JACPFH010000112.1 GCA_016183075.1 Deltaproteobacteria bacterium
GCCGTCCTGATCGAATGAGTAGGCGGGAAGATCGGCGCGGGCGATGCGAAAACCTGCCTGAGTCAGAAGATTGTGGATGCCATCGGCGGAATGAAAACGGAAATCCGCTCAGTCGGTGCGGCGAAACACCTGATTGACGCGCTCCTCCAGGCGTCGGTCCAAGGAATCCCGCGGCGCGTCCAGAACCGGGTCCAAAATAACAAATTGCCCGCCGCTCTTGAGCACGCGCAGGATCTCCCGGGCGACCAGCGCCGGCCTGCCGAAGTGGTGCAGGCTGAATGACACAAAGGCCCGATCAAACGTATCGCCTTTGAACGGAAGGGCCTCCGCCTCACCGGCGACCTGACGGTACCCCGGAACAGTGTCTTCGTGCTCGTGACCCACGCGGAGCATAGCCAGGGCCTGGTCAATGCCGATAACCCTGCCGCCTGTGATGTGTTCGGCAACGGGCCGGGCGAACCGTCCAGTGCCGGTCGCCAGATCCAGAACCAACTCCTCGCCCTTAAGAGCCAGCATATCGATCAGTTTTTTTTCCAGTTCCGCCCGGATCCCTGACTTGGCCGCCCTCCGGTCGAACTCGACGGCATGTTCGTGGTCATGGAAAGGGCTCTTGGGATGCTCATGCTTCATTTCCTTGCCGTCCCTTCTATGATTTGCCATTGCTCTGCGCTTACCGGCATCACCGAGAGGCGGGGTAAGCGAAGCAGGTCAAAGTTCTTAAGCTTGGCGTTGGCTTTCATCTCCGAAAGCGCCACAGGGCGAGGCAGCGGTTTAACGGGCTCGATATCCACTACCAGCAGCTTGGGATCTTTCTTGGTCGGGTCGGGGTAGGAATCCCTGAGGGCTCGGGCGATACCGACAGCGCACTTCTCATCTCCGGTATGATAGATAAGAATCCAATCCCCTTTTTTCACCTGCCCTAGGTGCTTCAACGCCAAGTTGTTTTTTACCCCGTCCCACACCGCGCGCTGATCCTTTTGCAATTGCTGAAAAGAATACGCGCCGGGCTCGGTCTTAAAAAGCCACCGGTTGGCCATCGGCCGACCCTCCTGCGTCGTCAATCGTAAATCGTCAATGCGTAATCGTCAAACGCAAATACCACGTCGCAGCCAACGAAATGACGGCGACCGAGGGGAGCGCGAGCGAGGCTGCGGACGTCCGATTACAAACGGCACGACTCATGGCACGAACCCATCGGCCGCAGCGAGAGCGCGCTTCCCGAGGGAGCTTAGGCCATCAGCCGCGGCCTAATAAGTCGGCCGACGAGGATCACCAAAATTGCAGTCCGGTGTGCGCCGTGATAAGGGAAACGTATGCCGTCGTTTGCCAATTTCTGCGCCGATTTTTTCAAAAAATACTTCGACCTTCATCCCACCGAGGCGATCCACTACGGGATCGAAGGTTACGACCATCTGTTGAACGATTTCAGCGACGAGAGCTTCGGCAAAGAAAAAGCGCTCGTCCAAGAATCGCTAAAACGCCTCCGGGAGATTTCCGTCAAAGGGCTCACCAGGGATGAACTCATCGATTATGCGCTCATCGAAGGGCGGCTGGTGATCGATAACTACGAACTCGCTAAAGAAGACTATCGCCTCAAATGGCCCGAGGTCTACCTTCCCACGCCGCACGTCTATATCCTCACGGTGCGTCCCACCGATGATCTAATCGGCAACCTTTTACGCCGGCTCGAAGCCTCCCCCTCCGCCCTGAAGTCAGGGATCGCCAACCTCAGCCGCGCGGAAGCCAATCCGCCGCGCCTTTGGACCGCGATGGCGATGGAGTCAGCCGACGGAGCGCTCAGCTTTCTTGACGAAGTGCCGAAAATCCCCCGCGTCGTGCAGGCGTCAAAGGATCCAAAGCCCCTTACCGAGGCCATCGGCAAAGCCAAGGATGCGATTCGGGACTTTGCCGAGTTTCTCAAGGATGACCTGCTCCCGCGAAGCCGGGGGAGCTATGCGGTAGGCGAGGAGCACTACCACCTGCTGCTCAAGAAACGCCACTTCCTGAGCCACGACGCCCGCGGCCTCCTCGCCCTGGGAGAGAGCCTTTTCGAAAAGACGAAGAAAGAGTTGGCCGCGCTGGCGGACGAGATCGCGCCCGGGAAGAGCATTGAAGAGGTAGCCCGCAAGATCCAGGAGAACCATCCGCCGGCGAGCGAGCTTCTCCCTGCATACAAGAAAGCCATGGAGGAAGCGCGAAAGTTCGTCGCGGAAAAGCGCCTGGTCTCTTTTCCCCCGCGCGAGGAGCTGCGCGTGGTTCCAACTCCCGAGTTTCGCCGTCACGAAATCCCCTTTGCCGCGTATCTCTCGCCTTCGCCCAAGGACGCCGATCAGGTCGGCTACTACTACGTTACCCCGGTCACCGACGACGATCTTCTGAGGGAGCACAACCGGACAGGACTTGAGAATACCTCCGTCCATGAGAGCTATCCCGGCCACCACCTCCAGTTTACGGTGGCAAACTCTATCCCCGAAGCCTCGACTTTGCCCCGCCTGATGAACGAATCATCGGTTTTCTACGAAGGTTGGGCGCTCTATTGCGAGCAGCTCATGCAGGAGGAAGGTTTCCTCAAGACCAATGAGCACCGCTTCGTTATGCTCAAAGACCGGCTGTGGCGGGCGCTGCGCATCATCATCGACGTGAACACCCAGACCCGCCGGATGACCTACGACGAAGCCGCGGATCTCATGGTGCGGGAACTCCACTTCCCCCGCGCCCAGGCGCAGGCCGATCTCAACTGGTACAGCCAATCGCCTTCGATCCCCATGGGTTACGCGCTCGGCTGGTCTATCATCAACCGGCTGCGCGACCGGGAAAAAGAGCGGCTCGGAGCGCGCTTTGACCTGCGCGACTTCCATGACCGTCTTTTGAGCGCCGGGAGTATTTCCCTCCCGCTCGTCGAAAAGAGACACTTCACAGAATAGGCACCAGGCATGAGGCAACAACAGACCGCAGACGGTCGACCGTCGACGGTCGTCGGGCGAAGAGAAGCGACTCACGCCGTGTTTCAACCCTTGAACCCTTAAACCCTTGAACAGATGCTACGTAAGGCTAGCAAAGCAAAAAGAAAAGGTCCGCTATTGGGCGCGCATATGTCCATCGCGGGTGGCGTGGGCAACGCGTTGCTGGACGGCAAGAAAGCCGGTTGCGATATCGTCCAGATCTTTACCAAATCCTCGCGCCAGTGGGCTGCCCGACCGTACGGCAAAGAGGACATCGAGCGCTTTTTTTACAACCGAAAGGAGACCGGCATCACCGCGGTGATCGCCCACGATTCCTATCTTCTTAACCTCGGGTCACCGGACGGCCAACTGAGGGAAAAATCGGTCCGCGCCTTTATCGACGAGATGGAACGCTGCGAGACGCTATCCGTTCCCCTCTTGATCGCCCACCCCGGCGCCCATGTGGGCGCCGGAGAAGAAAAAGGGATCAAAACCATCGCTCGCTCGCTCGATGAGATTCACGCGGCGTGCCCCGGCTACAATGTCAAGATCGCGCTGGAGATCACCGCCGGGCAGGGAACCACGCTGGGATACCGCTTCGAGCAGATACGCGACGTGATGGACGCGACCCAAGACAGCCAGCGGCTTCGGGTCTGCTTCGACACCGAGCACGCCTTTGCCGCCGGATATGACATCCGGACCCGCGAAGGGTACGAGCGGACCTTCGATGAATTCGACGAGATCATCGGCCTAAGATTCCTGGCGGCGTTTCACCTGAACGACTCCAAAAAGGAGTTCCACTCCCGGGTCGACCGGCACGAACACATCGGCAAAGGCCACATCGGCGCGGAGGCCTTCAGGCTCCTCGTGCAAGGGGCCGGACCTCAAGGAAGACAGACAGAACTTGCGCCTTCTGCGAAGCCTGATCGGCTCTGAGACCTCTACCCGACCGGCAAAGCGATCCCGGGGAAAAAATACTGGACGATGAGGCCGACGAGATAGCCGAAAAACGCCGCGCCCACGGCGATCAAGAAGAATTCCAAGCCGCAGAGAAACAGCGACCTGGCGGCGAGATAGCCCTTGAACACGCCCACGGAAAAAAGCGTCAGCGAAGCCAGGGCGATGGAGAGATAAAGCGCCTGCATGCCGGCCAGGATAAAATACGGCAGCAAAGGAACAATCGCGCCCACGACAAAGGACAAACCCATGACCGCGGCGGCCTGCAGCGGACGGTTGACCTGGGCAGCCCCCAGACCGAAAACCTTCTCCTGAAAGGTCCGAAGAAAAACCCTTTCTTCCTGTGCCAACAATTTGACGAGCCGGTAGCCCTGCTCTTTCTTGAGCCCTTCTTCGCTTAAGGCCCTGAGCAGCCCCTCCGCAGCGAGATAGGGCTCGCGCTCGGCCAGGCGCTCCGCCTCCCGAAGCTCCTTATCGAAAATCTCTTTTTCCGCGCTCGAGGAAAGGTAGGAACCGGCGGCCATCGAGACCGCCCCGGCAAACATCGCCGTCAAGCCTGTGAGGATCACCACCGCATTGCTCTCCGTGGCGCCCTGCACTCCCGCGAGCAGGCCAACCGTGCTGATCAGACCGTCCTGAATGCCGAAGACGAACTCCCGGATCCGCGCCCGGCCTTCTATGACTTCCTTCTTTTGCTCGATGCGTTCCAGAGCCATTCACTCCTCGCTCCTCACGGCTCACTCCTCACTAATACTTCAGGCTAAGCTCCCCGGTCTGCTCTCCCGGCCTCCAGTCCGAAGGGCAAAGCCTTTCCGTGCACAGCGCCTTGAGCACCCGCAAGGTCTCTTCCACGCTCCGCCCGACGTTCATATGGCTTACCACCAGGTAGCTCACGGTCCCGGCGGGATTGACGATCAACGTAGCGCGCTGGCACACACCCTCTGCCTCGTCCAGGACGCCATAGGCCCGGCTCACAAGTTTTTCCGTATCGCTGAGAAGCGGATACTCTACGCCTCCCAGCTCTTTGATCCACTCCCGGTGGCTATCGAGAGAATCCACGCTGGCGCCCAGGATCTCGGCGCCTTGGGCACGAAAATCCGCTGCAAGCTTGCTGAACCCGACAACCTCAGTCGGGCAGATGAAGGTAAAATCGGCGGGGTAAAAGAAAAGGACCAGCCATTTGCGCCGGTACGGTTTGAGCGTGTAGTCCCCGACACGGCCCTGATAGATCCCTTTCAGGGTAAAATCCGGGGCGCTTTTGCCCACTGTAATCATCGCGCTCTCCTTCTCGTGGCTTTCGCCGAGATCTCGGAGGAGTCCTTAGGGTAGATTCTGCCACAGCGAGAACGTCTCTTCGCCCGCTTCGGGAGGCCGAGTCAGCCACGGCTCCTGGACGTTGCTTCCGTTGAGGATGCCGAAGACATAGATCCTGAGCATTTGCTCGATCAGCTCCGCAAGCGGCAGGTCTCGCATTGGCCGGTACCAGGTGTAGATCCAGTTCATCATGCCGAAGAAGGCGAAGGTCGCGACCCGCACATCCATTTTCTTCCCGCCCTCTTGCTCTTGGAGTTCGGCGATGAGATCGGTGAGGACCTTCACGTAGCGGCGCTTCAAGACCAGCATCTTCTCCTGAAACTCCCCCGTGAGCGATTCATCCTCGTGCGCCATGACCTTCATCTCATTCATATTATGCAGGAAAAAGCTCAGGTGGTTTGCAGCGAAGATGCGCAGGCGGGCGCGCATGTCGGTTTCCGCGCTCACTGCTTTCTCCCAGCGCTGAAGGAGCGTGAGAAAGCACTGCTCTTGAATGAGGTACAGGAGCTCTTCCTTTGTGCGGAAATAGTAGTATAAGCCGGCCAGGCTCATGCCGGTCGCGCGCGAGATGTCCCGCACGGAGGTGCGGTGAAACCCCTTCTCGGCGAAGATCCTGGCCGCGGTCTTCAGAATCGACTGAAGCTTTTCGTCGTAATGACGGGTGGAAGGCTCTGTGCGGTTGGCCATGCGCAGAGCCTATATTTGCAGACCCCTCCCAGGGTGTCAACCTTCCGTAAATGGGCCATTCGGCGAGGACGTTGACCGAACACGTTTCAATCCTCGCCTGCCCCGCCTGTTTTTTGTCCCTTGCCTACATTTCTAGCTCTTGGTACACTTATTCTGAAACGGAGGAAAATCTTATGTCTGTTACCCAACTCACCCAAAAGGGGCAGATTCTAGTTCCGAAGCACCTGCGCCGCAAACTAGGGCTCAAACCCGGCGGCAAAGTCCATCTGGCCGAGGAAGAAGGACGGCTAGTCCTCACGCCGGTTCCTCCCGATCCCATCCAGGCGGCCACGGGCTTTTTAAAAGGCCGGTTTTCTTTAACTCAGGATCTTCGCCGCGAACACCGGGCAGAGGCGCGCCGTGAGCGAAAAGCTCGTCCTCGATAGCTTTGCCCTGGTCGGTCTTTTTCACCGGGAACCCGGTTGGCAGGTCGTGCAGGCCGCTCTTTACGAGCAAGATAGAGCTCGCACCCGGGCGATCCTGAATTGGATCAACTGGGGTGAATTCTTCTACGTCGTCAAGCGGCGCGTTGGACCTGCGGAGACGATGAATGCGCTCCGCCTCCTCGAACAGCTCCCGATCGATCTCTTCCCCGTGGACCAACCCCTGGTTCGAGCCGCGGCGGAAATCAAAAGCGAGCACGCGCTTTCCTATGCCGATGCCTTCTGCGTTGCCACGGCCCAACGCGTGGGGGCAACCGTTTTGACCAATGACCCGGAGTTCGAGTCGGTCGAACGCCTCATCAAAATCCGCTGGCTGACCAAGTAGTCTTTATCCGAAACGAGGGGTCAAGAGCCTCCGGCTCGCCGCATGCACGCGGTCCGGCGTTGTCGCTCGCCCAGCGCGGACATGCTCAACGCCCTCCGGCATCTCAGATCCCTTCACGATTTAAAATAGCAAGAAGGCAAGCCTGACCCTCACGTGACCCTCGCGCTCGCGTGACGTCCGCTATTCATGACCCGTGTGTTATTCATTTAAGCTCATTGATGAGCGCCTCTCCGTGGACGGAAAGCAGGAGATCTTGAGTTACAGCAACAGCGGATTGATAGCTTCGATCCCGTCGAGTCGCTCAAAATCACGTATGTTCTCCGTATAAATGGTTTGCACGCCGTTGTCCAACATCGTGGCCGCTAGAAAGAGATCAAATATTCTTCCTCCACGCACCGACCGGGAACCAACCATACTCAACATTCGGGATAGGGTTGTTTCTTTGGGAAGGATGACTCTAAGACGTGAGGAAAAGTAACTCCGAAGATCGCGTTGCGCCTGCGCGGGAGTCAAGGCGGGTTGAAAACGCCGAGGATCGGTCACGACCGCATAGAACTCGGCCAAGACTTGAGCCGCTACACAAGCATCCATCTCCCCGGCGGCGGCCCGGTCGCGCAACTCCTTTGCCCCGGCATGTCCCGGCGACTTCGTGCCTGCGGCGTGAACCAAGATATTGGTGTCGAGCAGGATCACTTAAGGAAATCTCGATAAATAGTCTCGCGCCTCAAACCTGTGCGTGCCTTTGCGGGATAGACTCCGAACCGATTTCTCGCACCCTTCCGTCCCCCCCGTCCGCCTCCTCGAAGAAAGAGCCGGAGCGCCTCTTCTATAATTTCCTTAAGGCTCTTCTCTTGCTCCAGCGCCACTCTTTTGGCGTGCCGATACAGTTCCGGCTCCAAGATCACCGTCGTCCTGCGACTCTCCATGACGCACACCCCCTTGTATCCCTTTTTACATAAATATGCCTTTATGTCAACTTCTCGGATCTTTGATGACAAGCGGCGATGCTA
>JACPFH010000750.1 GCA_016183075.1 Deltaproteobacteria bacterium
GTAAGGAGAGCAAGATTGCCAGGATCAATTTCCTTCAGTCAAATCGGGCCGCAGCGGATGCGTTCGTGCCATGAGTCGTACCGTCTGTAATCGGACGTCCGCGGCCTTCCCTCTCGTCCCCTCGGGCTTCTATAAGTGCTTCTGCGGACCTTGAGTCGCTGGTAAATTAGCACCAGAAAACACTCCGATTGCCCCGGTTCTTTTTTGGATCGGGGTTAGTTGACCGAGGGTTTCGCATCGGATACGCTTCTTTCTGCTTGAATTGCGTGCCGGGGAAGGTCCTGTGATGGATCAGGAATGGGATGTCATCCTCATCGGGGCAGGGCAGAACAACTTCGCGCTCGGGACGTACCTCGGAATGGCGGGTCTGAAGACCGTCATGTGCGAGAGCCGCCTCGAGAACGGCGGGCGGCTCTTCAGCGAAGAGATCACGCTTCCCGGCTACTGGCACAACACTTTGGCATACTTCCAGGACAACCGGGAAATCTCTCCCGTTTGGAAGGAGCTTGACTGGGAAGGGGGTCATCATGCTGAGTTCGTCTCGCCCTCGGTTGTGAGCTCGCTTCTTTTGCCCGACGGCGCGTCGGTTTCCCACCACCAGTCGCTGGATGCAACCGTGGCCTCGGTTGGAAGATTCTCCGCCAAGGATGCGGTGACCTGGGGCGAGACGCACGGCAGGTTCCACGGGCTCATTCGAAGCTATTTGATTCCCCTGTATTACAACCCGCCCGGACAAGACGGCTTCCTGGAAGAAATCTTGCTCGCGGATCGAGCCGCCAAAGATTTTCGGCGATTGGCCTCGTTGACGCCCAGGCAGGTCGTTGACGAGCTGTTTGAGAGCGAGGGGGTCAAGACTCTCATCCTTTCGCAGATGGCGATCCCGCGAGGGGTGGGTCTTGACTACGAGGGGGGCGGAATCGAGGTCCTCAAGCTGATCGCCGGAGATGAGAAGCCTGAGCTGGCGCGCGGCGGCGCGCACTCCATTGCTCAGGTGCTCCAGCGGGCGTATGTGCGAAGCGGCGGGCAGATCCGCGCCGTTCATCACGTCGAGAAGATTGTGGTCGAAAATGGTCGCGCCGCCGGCGTGAGGCTTCGCGACGGGCGTCAGTGGAAAGCCAGGGTCGCCGTGGTCTCCAACGTCGATCCTTACTCGACGTTCGTGGAAATGATCGGTGAGGATAAGCTGTCGAAGGATTTCGTGGACAAGGTCAAAGCGATCGAGCCCGATGAGTTTTCGTATTTTGAGATCCACCTCGCGCTGAAAGCCCCGGTTCGCTACGCCTTTCACGAGGCGAACGATCCGGCCGTGCGCCAGGCGATGAATGTCACCATCGGGCCGCAAAGGGCGAGCGATTTGGAGAGAATGTGGGAGGAGATCCGCGCCGGCGAATTTCCCAGCCACGTCTGTTTGCATACCATCTGCCCCACGCTGCTCGATCCGCTTCAGGCGCCGGGAGGTAAACACGCCGCGTCGCTTTTCATGCCCGTCCCGTTTCAGCTCAAAGGGAAAGAGCCCGAGGACTGGGTGAGGCTCAAGAAGGGCTTCATGGAGCAGGTCTTGACCGTCTGGCGCAGCTATGCGACCAACCTTACGGAAGAGAATATCGAGATGAAAGTTGCGCTCGATCCGTTCTATCTCTCGGGACGCTGGCGGAACATGCGCCGCGGCTCGGTTTGGGTGGCGCGAAAGACTGCGCGCCAGATGGGCGAGAACCGGCCGATCCCCGAGCTTGCGCGCTATCGGACGCCGATCGCCGGGCTCTATCAGGTAGGTGTGGCCACGCATCCTGCAGACGCCGTCATTGCCGGATCGGGACGCAATGCCTGGCAAGTCATCAGAGAGGATCTGAAGCTGGAATGACGGTGCCGAGTAACGAGGGTAAAAGGTTCAAGCCGTTCGATCCGTTTAAACGGTTTGAACGATTCCAACGACTTAAACGCTTGTACCACCATGCCTAAAATTTACGAATACGACGGTGTAGTCATCGGCGCGGGCCACAACGGCATGATTTGCGCCGGGTATCTGGGGAAATGCGGCCTTAAGATCATGGTGGTGGAAAAGAACATGGAAGTCGGCGGCGGGCTCGACTCCCACGAGGACCGAAACTATCCCGGCTTTTGGCACAACATCCACTCCGTCTTTCACCGCGGTCTCATGACGCTCCCGTGGTACAAAGACCTGGAGCTGGAAAAGTTCGGCATTCACTACTACCGGCCCGACCCCGGCGTGGCGCATCACTTTCTTGACGGGACGTATCTCGGTTGGTTCGCCGACGTGGGCCGCACGGCCGAGACGATCCGGCAGTTTTCGAAGAAAGACGCCGCGACGTTCAGAGAGATCTGGGCGCGCTGGCAGCCTGTGGTTAGAAACATCGTCTTCCCCGAGACCTACTCCGTGCCGGTCCCGATCGGAGAAAAGAGACTGTTGCTGGAGAAAATTCCCGAGGGCCGGGAGTACCTTCGATATTTCCATACGACGCCCGGGCAGTTTGTTGTGGCGCACTTCGAGCACCCGCGGGTGCGGGCGTTTATCGGTTTTCTCGGTGTCATGCGAGGCTATGAGCTGGATGCGCCCGGGACGGGCTATCTGATTCCGGCCATGATTGCTTGGGGTGTAAATCCCCAACTCTGCCGCGGAACCTCCCATGCCCTGGGCGACAACCTCGCCCACATGCTCTCGCATAACGGGGTGGACTATATCGAGGCGGTCGGCGTCGAGCGCATCCTGATCGAGAGGGGTCGCGCCGTTGGAGTCGTGCTCGAAAACGGATCGGTGATCAAGACGCGGAGGTTCGTCGCTTCCACCGTCCACCCCGTGGACACATTCGTCAAGCTGGTCGGACGCGAGAATCTCGATGCCGAATTTGCCGGGCTCGTTGAGCGTTTCCGTTTCTCGAAAACGACGCCGATTTTTGCCGTGAACCTGGCACTGAACGAACGGCCAAAATACATCACCGAGGATAAGCACCCCGAGGTGATCGGTGCATTCATGCACATCGTCGGCCTGGAGACTTACAAGGATTTGGAGAATCTCTTTGCGGACTGCCGCGCGGGAGAGCTGCCGCGAAAGCCGTTCATGAACGGCGCCACTCCTTCCTATCATGACCCGACCCAGGCGCCGCCGGGAAAGGCGACCGCCTTTATGTGGCAACTTGCGCCGTACAACCTGTGGGGAAACCCGCTGAATTGGGACAAAGTCCGCAACGAGTGGATTGAGAAGCAGCTTGCGGTATGGCGCCGCTACGCTCCCAATCTGACCGGAGAGAATATTCTCTCGAAGGACTCCGGGACGCCGCTCGACATCGAGCGCCACGACCGTAATATGTATTACGGAGATTGGATGGTGGGAGAGTACTCCGGCGATCAGGCGCTCGAGAACAGGCCGTTTCCGGGTTGGTCTCAATACCGAATGCCCATTGAAGGTCTTTATCTGTGTGGCTCCTCGTGCCATCCAGGGGGCAATATCACGGGAGCGCCGGGTTATAATGCGGCCAGAATTATTGCCGAAGATCTCGGGATGGATCCGTGGTGGAAACCGCTCAAATTTGAAGAGCACCTGGCAGGGCTGAGATGAGAGGTTACTAACGAGTTCATAGGTAACTTTACGTTTTCCAAAGGTGCCCAGAAGGCGGACGTTGGAAGGGGAGGGTTTCGTCATTCCCGCGAAAGCGGGAATCCACGGGAGGGACGGAAGCGGCCTGGATGCCCGCCTGCGTTCCCGCCTTCGCGGGAACAGGCGGGCCTGCCCCCGACTTTGATCGGGGGCATGACGGAGAGAGGCCGGTTTTCGCAACAGGAGCGAGAGAAACACCCATCGGGTGGACCCCCAATGTCTACTTACTAGTGAACTCATTAATAGATTGCGGCTTCGTTTGCTTTTGATGGCAGTGGGAAGGGTCTAATATGAGACTGAAAGACAAGGTGGCGATCGTGACGGGCGGGGCGCGCCATATCGGCGCTCTGTACGCGAAGCGGCTCGCGGCGGAGGGGGCGCGGGTGGTCATCGCCGATATCCTTAATGGCGAGGAGGTCGCACGTGAGATCGGATCCGGCGGAGGGGAGGCCTTGGCGTTGAAGGTCGACGTGTCGAAGGAAAAGGACACGCTTCAGATGACCCAGGAAACCGTCGACAAGTTCGGGCGAATCGATATTCTGGTCAACAATGCAGCGATTTTTTTGGGGATAAAGCGCCGGCCATTCTATGAGATCTCGGCGGAGGAGTGGGATCAGGTATCCGCGGTAAACATCAAGGGACCTTTTCTGTGCGCGAAGGCGGTCTTTCCGCAGATGAAAAAGCAGCTAAGCGGCAAGATCATCAACATCTCTTCTACCACGGCGCTGCAAGGAACGCCGCTGTTTTTGCACTACGTCGCTTCCAAGGCGGCCGTCATCGGGATAACCCGGGCCCTGGCCAGAGAGATGGGAGAGTACGGAATCTGCGTCAATGCGATTGCCCCCGGCCTGATCCACCACGAAGGCATGAATGCGCCGAAAGAGTTTACGGAATTTCAGCTCAAAGCGCGATCGCTCCGGAGGCTTGAGGCGCCCGAGGATCTAATCGGCGCTATCATTTATCTTGCCTCACCCGACAGTGACTTTGTTACCGGCCAGACCATTGTCGTCGACGGCGGCAACGTTCTTTATTGAGAGAGGAGGAAGGCCGCGGGCGATGGGTTCCTGCCGACCGGTTGAACGATTTGAACGACTTGAACCGGTTCGGCGTTCAAAACGTTCCAAACGTTCAAACAGTTCAAAATGGTCAGGGCCTGCGCCAGCCTGCATGTTACTACGGCCGCATCCGAGAGCGCGCTTCCCGAGGGAGCTGATGTGGGCATGCCAAAGAGCTTGACAACGTTCCTCGCCGAGTTTCAGCGGGATTTCCCAAACGAATTGGTTCGTGTCGGTAAGGTGGTGAATCCCGGGAACTACGACGTCACGGCCGTTGTCAAGCACCTGGGGGCCCGCAGACAGTTTCCCATCCTGATCTTCGAGCGGCCGCTCAATCTTCACGGCGAGCTGAGCCCGATTCAATTGGCGCTTAGCTGCGAGAACTCACAGCGTAAAATCCAAATCGCCCTGGGAGTTTCCCGGGAAATGAACCGCGCGGAACTCGCCGAGGAATGTTTGCGGCGGGAAGCCGACAGGCGCAAACCTGTTGTCGTGGACAGGAGCGAAGCGCCCGTCAAAGAAGTGATCCACAAAGGGGCCGATGTGGACCTTTTCGAGTTGCCCCTTATGCGCCACCACGAGATGGACGGCGGCCCTTACATCGATATGTCGAGTGTCGCCAGGGATCGCGCGAGCGGCGTCTACAACGTCTCCTACCATCGGATGGAGGTGAAGGATCGGAACCATACCGCCTTTTACATGTCGATCCAGCACATGTGGCGGATCTTTCGCGGCTATGAAGAGTGCGGCGAGGAATGCCCTGTGGCGACGGTCACGGGCCATCATCCCGCCTATCACATGGGCGCCTGCTATGGCGGCCCGTTCGAGGTTGATGAGTACGAGGTCATCGGAGGTTATCTTCAGGAGCCGCTGAGGCTTACGCCTTCGGAGAGCTTCGGCGAGAGGCTGCTGGTCCCGGCGGATGCGGAGATCGTAGTCGAGGGGGCGCTGCTTCCGGGAAAGCGGGTAACCGAAGGGCCTTTCGGCGAAGTGAACGGCTATATCGGTCCTCAGGGCTTCGAGCGCGCCGCGTTATATGAGGTCCGGGCGATCACGCGCAGAAAAGACGCCGTGCATCAGTCGATCATCACGCCGGAGGGGGACAAGCCGTGGTTGGATATCGCCCGCGAGGGCGCCTATCTGCGCCGTGCCCGGGAGGCGGTGCCCGGGGTCACGGCTGTGTGCACGAGCGGGCGGCACGCGCTGCTGAACGTCTTTATCGCAATGAAAAAAATGTCAGAAGGAGACCCGGGCAGGGCGGCGGCAGCGATCCTTACCATCGATTGGGCGAAGAACGTTTTCGTCTTTGATGACGATATCGATGTGTACAATCCGACTGAGATCCTCTGGGCGCTCGCCACGCGAGTTCAGCCGCACCGGCAGGTTTCTATCATCGGCGAGATCATGCGGGGAAGTCTCATCGATCCGTCCATGACGGACCCGCGCAAGACTTCGGCGATGATCATCGACGCCACGCGGCCTCTGGATCGTCCCTTTTCGCCGGTTTCAAAGTGCCCGGAAGAGGCTCTGGCCAGGATCCGGCTTGAGGACTACATTCCTAAAGAGATCCTCCAGGCGATTCCCATAGACCGGACGACCTACTGGGCGTAAAACTCTCCTCACAAACCCATATGCTCCAGGATCTTTTTTAGGACGGTTAGAGATCATACCTCTGCTACATCTCGTGGGGGCCCCACTCCCAGGGATCGACGTGCACATCCACCACGGCGGGCCGGTTTTCCGCGAGCGCTCTTGTGAGCGCGGCGGCGAGCGCATCGGGCCGGTCGACTTGCTCCGCTGCCGCCCCCAGGGACTGGGCACAACGGACAATGTCCACGTTGGGCTGCGTGATGTCTACCGTCTCGTAGCGGTTCTGCTGCGCGGTGGGTCCTCCCCTTAGTTTCAAAAATATCTTGTCATTGAGGTAAGAGCCGTTATTACAGATCACGGTAACCA
>JACPFH010000762.1 GCA_016183075.1 Deltaproteobacteria bacterium
CGGCGGACCCAGCGCACGCAGTACGGCGCGGCCTTCTCCTTGACCAACTGGGCCTGGAGCAGGAACTCGCCGAACCGCTGCAGTGTCGCCTCCAACTCGCGCACGTCGTGGCCCTCCCGGCGTGTGGCGGAGCAACGGCTGTGCCGTAGGCGACATGATTCCTGGAAGGGACTCCATTGCAGGGGATTGGCGTGCGTTCTCATCGCGGCGTGCAGCGGGCGTGGGTTCCGGTCGGCGGCGATGTCGACAACGCCAGGGGACATCAAGCGACCCAAATGCCGCCCTCCACCCAACTGCTCCAGGCCGTGGTTATGACTCCCGCGCCAATCCGCGACTCGGGTCGGCACCCGTGTTGCCAAGCACGTGTCCAGAAAGCACTTGACGGCCTCTCAGTCACGTGGGAAGAATGGCGGGATCCGGGCGTTCGCTTCGGGCGGAAGCGCGCACCTACACAGGCTGGCAACTGCAGTTGGCGCCGGAGTCCCATAGAACGTTGGGCGGACAACAGCGAGACATGACGATGAAGATCGACAACGATCACATGTTCCACGGCGCGGCCTTGACGCAGATCGCCCAAGACCCTCATTTCACGGCCATCAATGCAATCAAGCTGAACGGGGTAGTGTCAGATAGCACGTTCAGAATCAACAACGACATCGGCATCCATGTGAAGTACTGTTCGATCAAGCCGGTGGGAAGGTACAGGGAATATCCCTTTTCCTTCTCTCAGGCCCATCTCGATCACCTCCAGGAACTCGCGAAGGCGACGGACCGAGTCTTCGTAGCTCTCGTGTGTGTTAAGGCCCGTGAGATTTGCTGCTTGTCTCACGGTGAGTTGCAGGAGCTCGTGAATAGGCGGCGTCGGGCAATAGGCAGACCGGAAGCGCAGTATCGCATCCCGGTGACCCTTGCACATCACGGTAGATTCCGGGTTTACGTAGACCAGCCGCGCAAGAAAGGCACGACGATCGGTGACGCAATCTTGGTGGCGCGGAACGCATTTCCGAAGAGGCTCTTCGAATAGGCCGCCCAACAACGCGCTGGAGCCGGCGCGCCCACCGTCCGTGCTACCCTGTCGCCGCGGCGCGCGGCTCAGCGCGCGCGTTAGCCCGCCACCGGAAAATCGGATCGAATACACGAAAGTGCAGCACGGCGACTTCTACATAGGATTGGAGTTCTACGCGGCCACTGGGCGCTGGAGATGTACTGACGTAGGCACTCGCGTCATCGTGGCGATTTGGCTCGATGCTCCAGACTCCAGCTAGTACAGCGGACCACCGTACGCAGTAGCCGAATCAGTATTCGACGAGAACGACCTGGAGGGTTGCTCGCTCGATTGGGATGCGCTGAACGCGCCACCACAGTCGTAGGCCTCGGTAAGTCTGGGACGCAGGTTGCCGAGGTGTATATACAAGCGTATACTGGCTGCAGTGCGCTTCAGCTGGGATGCTCGCAAGAGCAGCCGAAATCTCCGGGAGCGCGGATTCGACTTTGAGTTCGCGACCCAGATCTTCGACGGTGCCACGCTGGAGCGGGTAGATTCTCGCCGCGACTACGGTGAGCGCCGAGTAGTGGCCCTGGGTGTGGCCCAGGGCATCGCGCTGACTGTGGTGTATACCGATCGGGCCGACAAAGGCGGTGAGATCAATCGACGAATCATCTCGGCCCGAAAGAGTAACCGTCGTGAGCGCGAAACGCACAAAAAGGCAACCACCCCGAAGGCGCCTGGTCCGACGCGGCCGGGCTGATCTGTCGCGACTTCGGCGCATGTCCGAGCGAGAGATCCAGGCGACGTCTCCGTCAGAATTGGCGGACTTGCCAGACGATTTCTGGAACGATGCGACTGTGGTGGAGCCGCCGGCGAAGCAGCCGATTTCTCTTCGTGTCGATTCGGACGTCTTGGAATGGTTCAAGACTCAAGGGCCGCGGTACCAGTCCCGGATCAACGCCGTGCTTCGCTCGTACATGAGCCAACGGCGACAGGGGTCGAAGCGAAGGGCGGGCTAACAGGGCGATGGACCAGACGCCGCCTCGGGCCGCTCTCGCGTCCCTCCTCCCGGCGCTGGTCATCGCCGGACGTTAGCCGGACGAACGGACGAATGCGAGAGCACGAACACGACGACACGAACTACGTGGTGGGCACGTTGGTGGACAACATGCCGTAGGGCGAACACTGGTTAAATGAGGACGTTGCACCTTGTCCTGCGGGACCCGAATGGTCGAATCGAGTGCCAAGCTATTGGCCACTCGATCGTCGCAGCCGGCATCGACGGAGACGTGACGGGTTCAGCTCTTCAAAAGACCCTCTTGGCCTTGGCGCTCTATCAGGCCCACTCGCCGAGCGAGGCGGCGGCAGCGATGCGGGTGTTGGCAGATTTGGGAGACGTTGATTTCGAGGAAAGCGACTTCACGCCACAGTGGTTTCA
>JACPFH010000763.1 GCA_016183075.1 Deltaproteobacteria bacterium
CCGCAGCCGAGAGCGCGTTCCCCGAGGGAGCCTGGTCCACCGGCCTCGGCCTGAAGGCTCGGCCCCCGAGGAGCTTTCGGTGGGATGCGCGGTAGGCATTGCTTACAGGGGTAAAACATGAAAAATGACAGCGATGCAAAGACTTTGTCTGTGAGCGGGCGGCAGAATGCGCCTTGTACTTTAGGCTGTCCTGCGGGAATCGACGTGCCTCGCTACATCGGTTACGTAGCTTTGGGGAGATTTGGGGAGGCAGCGGCGGTGGTGCGCGAGAGGATACCGTTTCCCGCGATTTGCGGCTACATCTGTTACCGGCCGTGCGAGCCTGTGTGCCGCCGCGCATTATGGGAGGCGCCGGTAGCGATCAATGCCATCAAGAGGGCTGCGGCCGAGCGGGACACGGAGGTTTGGAGGAAAAATTGGCGCGCGACCATCGCTTCGCCCACAGGGAGGCGGGCGGCGATCGTAGGTTCCGGCCCTGCGGGATTGACGGCGGCGTATTATCTTGGAAAGCGGTGCGGGCACGAGGTAACGGTTTTTGAGGCACAGGCACGGCCTGGCGGGCAGTTGAGAATTGGAATCCCTCCGAACCGCCTCCCGCGCGAGGCTCTCGATCAGGAAATCGGGGTGATATGCGAGAATCGGGTCGAGATACGGTGTAATCATCGGGTTGAGGATTTGGAAGAGCTTTTTCGGTCCGGTTACGAGGCGGTTTTTCTGGCGGTGGGAACATGCAGCCCGCGAGATCTTGAGATAGCCGGGGAGGATCTCGCCGGCGTGTGGAAAGGGGTACAGTTTCTCAAAGAGGCAAATCTCGGGTTTGAGCACGGCCGTCTTCCTGACCTCGGCGGACGCGTGGCGATTATAGGAGCGGGAAATGTGGCCGTGGACTGCGCTCGAACAGCATTGCGATTGGGAGCGGAAGATGTGCGGATTTTATATCGCCGGAGTCGAAGGGAGATGCCGGCGTACGAGTTTGAGATGCGGGCGGCTGAGGTAGAAGGGGTAAAGGTAGAATTCTTGACGGCTCCGGTGCGGATTGAGAAAGAGGATAGGGCTCTAAAGCTTTGCTTGCAGCGGATGGAGTTGGGGGAAGTAGACAGAAGCGGGCGAGCGGCTCCGCGGCCCGTGGTTGGGAGCGAGTATGCGATTGTTGTGGACACGGTAATGGCGGCGATCGGGCAGGTACCCGGGGTTTCTGGTGCGTGGAGGCTTGCCCAAAATAAGGACGGGACCGTCGTGGTTGAGAAGGAGACGCTCAGGACCAGCCGTCAGGGTGTATTTGCCGGCGGAGATGTAGTTCTCGGGCCGGTAAATGTTATTGAGGCGATAGCGCACGGGAGAAAGGCCGCGCAGGAGATTGATCTCTATCTGGGCGGCTCTGGAGAAATCGGGGAGGTATTGGCGCCCGATGCCGGACAGGAGATGGAATATCATCCCGATATCCATCCTCACGGCAAGGGTTGTGTTTCCATGATGGAGCTATCTCCCGGGACACGGGCACGGGATTTTGAGCTTGTGGAGCGCGGGTATACCGAGGAGGAAGCCAGAGAGGAAGCTCTGCGGTGTGTGCGGTGCGATCTCTGGAGCGTCAAGGGAGCGCCCGAGGTTTGGTGGAGAAGGCGAGGGTTAAGGCCTTATTGGCTTGGCGGGAAGGATCGTATGGGGCGTGAGAAGGATCGAAGGCATGCACAGGAGTATGGACCTTACACCATTAAGTATGACCATGCCCCCTACATCCCGCATGAATACTCCCCCGACAAGTAGCGCTTGCCTGGAAAACCGTTTCCCAATGAAAAAATCAGGCAGCGGCTTTTCGCGCTAAGGCTTTCTTATTGGCCAGCTCCCGCAGAAGAACAGGCGCTGCGATGGCCAAGCCGAGGGCGTCGGTGGCTAGCCCCGGAGTCATCAAACCCAAACCTGCTACGATCAGGATCACCCTCTTCGGCCAATTCAGAACACGGATGAGATAGCCCTCAACCCCGATGGCTAAAAGAGCGACTCCGCCGATCGCCGTTACCACCGCAATTGCAACCTCTGTCGCGGATCCTCTAAGCAGCAAGGCCGGCTTGTAGACAAAGATAAAGGGAACGACGTAAGCCGTAACCGCCAGCCGCATCGCTTGGAAGGCGGTCCGCAAAAGGTCTGTCCCGCCAATGGCCGCTGCCGCATAGACGGCCAGGCAGACCGGCGGCGTGAGGAATGACAGCACGGCGAAATAGAAGACAAACATGTGGGCCGTCAACGGATCTGTCCCTAATTGCACCAGGGCCGGCGCCACCAAAATGACCACCAGTATGTAAGCCGCAGTCACCGTCATGCCCATCCCCAAAATTCCCGCCGCCACCGCAGCCAGAACCAACAAAAGAAAGAAATTGCCCCCCGCCAGGCTTACCACGGCCTGGGAGAACGTGAATCCTAAACCGGTCAAGGCAACGATACCAATGATAAGACCGGCCACCGCGCTCACGACGGCGATCTCCAGGAGCCCCTCACCCGTCCTCTCGAGGATGACCAGGAGCTTGGAGAAAGTAACCCGGCTGGCCTTTGTGAAAAAGCTGACCAGGACAACCGAGATCGCAGCATAGAGACCGGCCACGTCCGCCTCGAGCCCGGTGAAGAACAAAACATAGACGAGGACGCCGATGGGAAGAAGAAAGGGCCACCCTCGATCTAAAATGTGTCCGAAGTTAGGAAGCTCGTCCCGCTTCAGTCCCCGAAGGCCATACCGGGCCGCTTGCAGATCAACCTGGATGAAGACCGCCAGGTAATAGAGAATAGCCGGAAGGAGGGCGGCGATGGCAACCTGCGCGTATGGTATCCCCAGAAACGTAGCCATTAAAAAGGCGGCAGCGCCCATCACCGGAGGCATGATCTGACCGCCTGTGGAGGCCACGGCTTCCACGGCTGCCGCGACCTCCGGCCGATAGCCGGTACGGATCATCATCGGTATCGTGATCGGCCCATCCACAACGACATTGGCGACCGCGCTACCCGACATGGTGCCGAACAGCGAGCTCGCCACCACGGAAACTTTGGCCGGGCCGCCCCGGTAGCGGCCAAAAAGAGCCATCGCTCCTTCGGTAAAATACACACCGCCGCCGGTACTAAAAAGAAACTGGCCGAACACGACAAAGCTCAGCACTACGGTGGCCGCTACCTGAAGCGCAACTCCAAATAGGGAGTTGGGGTCCAAGTAGAGATAGTTGACCAAACGAAACCAGGGAACTCCCTGCCCGTAAAGGGCTCCGGGGAAGAAGTATGCGAAGCGGGCATAGAGAAAAAAAATCACGAGGATAACGAGTATGGGCCATCCCAACAGGCGCCGGGTTCCCTCCAGGATCAAAAGTATCGCAATCGCTCCGAGGAGAATCCGGTGGGGCAGAAGGAGGCCCATGGTCTCGATGATGTCGAAGTAGAAAAGCGCCACGTAAAGGCCAACGAGAAAGCTAAGCAAAGAAAACAGGCCGTCGTACCAGGCCAGCCGGTCGAGCGGGGCTTTCTTATGAGCCGGAACCACGAGAAAGGTCCCGGCCATTGCCATCGCCAGGAAGACAGCCAGATACTGCTGCATGTAAAAGGTAAAGCCTAAATACAGGGGAAGGTTCAGGATGGAAACGATTCCCGTTACGGGGACAAGACAGAGAATCGTCTTTTCAAGGACGCCGATCCAGCCCCTGTGCCTGCGGAAGCGAGGCTCCCCTTTGATTTCGATCGGCTGATTTATAGCGGCGTCCTACGGCTTTTGAGCCAGGAGATTTTTTTGCAGGCTCTCCATCTCGCCCGTCCAGGCTCCTCGTTCTCGATAGAACTTTATCGCTCCCGGATGGTACGGAATGCGAGCTTCTTTGCTGACGAATCGATCTGGAGTCCATTCTTTGAGGAGCGGGTGAATGGAACCGAAATCCTTATAGTTTTCCCATAGAGCTTTGACCAATTGGTAGACCGATTCTTCGGCGAGCCCTGAGCGGCAGAGAAGGTAAATGTCGTACCCCCAGAGGTACATCTCCTTATCAACGCCCGTCTTGCCCGGTCCGGGCATTACTTTCACGGGATAACCCGGATATTTGGTGTTGGTCCGTTTCACCGCGTCCCTAGCCGGCTCCAGAGGCAGGAAACGAGCCCCCTTCCTGGCGTTTAACTCCTCAATAACCGGCATGCCGATCGTAGCTGTCCCCGACGCGTCGGCCCTACCCTCGATGACGGCCTTCACTCCTCCCGGGGGACTATCTACGGACACGATTTTGACATCGCCAAATGAGAGCCCGCCGTTGGCCAGGATCGCTTCTGTCTGAGCCTGCAACGAAGGGGTCGGGAAATTTCCGGCAACCCTCTTCCCCTTGAGGTCGGCGATCTTCGTTATCCCCGAGTTGGCGGAAACTACCAGGCTGATCGAATTGGGTATCGTAACCGCTACGAGGCGCAGCGGGAAGCCCTTTCCTTCGGAAAGCCTTTGATAAGTGGACTGGCCAAGATAGCCTTTCTCCGCGTCCCAGTTGTTGACCACTCCCAAGTCGATCTCGGCGCTTGGCAATAAGGGATACCAGGCCACCGGTCCGGCCATAGGTTTAACCGTGGTCCTGATTGCGGTATTCTTGGCGACTACGGTAGCAGCGGCGTTTCCGATAATGTTAAACATTGACCCTATGGGATGAGTCCCGATGCTAACCGCTTTCGGCTGAGCCTCGGCCACCGAACCAAGGGGGCTCAAAGCCAAGGCCCAACCAACGGCGAGAATGCTGATCCAGGCTTTCTTCATCGAATCCGTCTCCTTCCCCAATACACGCCACTTACATAGCCGATTACCGTTTTGTTGTCTACGCAAATCTACTTAGGGCCTTGCCGAAAAGTTCGGGAGATAAATATAGGACGGAGATACTCAATCCTTAAATCCCAGCTCCCGGCGGATGATGCGCGTGCCGGCTACCATTGCCTTGAGCTTCTCCACTGAGATCCAGCGCGGGCTCTGGCCCATGCCGCAATCTGGATTGATCCATAGCTTTTCCGCGGGAACGTATCTGAGCGCGGTACGGATCCGATCGGCGACTACTTCGGGGGTTTCAATCTCATAGGCCTTCACGTCGACGACACCCATGCCCAGCTCCCGATCGACAGCGAATTCCTTCCACAGCTCGATTTCCGCCATCTGCCGGTTGGCAAACTCCAGGACGAACTGGTCCGCCTTGGCTTCCATAATCTTCGGGAAAAGCTGCCGGTAGGTGCGCCTGGACATCCGCGGCCGCCCGGCATGGGTGCCAAAGCAGATGTGCAGGGCGACCTTCGCTTTCGCGCCTTCGACCGTGGCATTGAAGAGCTTTGCCATCTCGGTCGGCTCCTCCCGAAGGTGCACGTACGAAGGCTCATCGACCTGGATGAATTCTGCACCGGCCTCGACGAGACCCTTTAGCTCGGCGTTGATGATCTTGGCGAAGTCGTGGGCGAGATCGAAAGTATTTTTGTAGTGGGCGATCAGGTTACATTCGCGGGCGAAGTTGAGCGGCCCGGCGCAGGTCGCTTTGGTCGGTTTGGCCGTATGTTGCCTCAGAAACTTGAACTCGTCGACGATCCCTAATCCCTCGGGCGCGCTGACCGGACCGGCGACATCGTGCCTGCGGATAAAGTCATAGTGGATGGGTCCAAGCTGGCGAAGCGGCGGCTCTTTGGCAGGTGTAACGTTCCTGAACCTGGCCATGTATCCCCGGTAATAGCCCATCGTGCGGCGCATCTCGCCGTCGCTTATCACGTCGATACCGGCTTCATCCATATCCAGAATGGCCAGGCGGACAGCGTCATCCCCGACTTCCTGAATATCCATCGAACCCAGCTCTCGCCCTGCTGTCGCTTCCCGAAACACATAGAGCCACCCCGGCCGCCCGTGGCTGCCAACGACGCTCGTGGGCAATACCGGTAGCTTGCGATCCGCCATGTTTCCCCTCCACATTTAGAGAGTGTGTCGCCAACTCCGTTCATGGTTCGACAAGCTCACCACGAACGGAGTTAAAGCCGGTAAAATCAATCGGCTAGCCGTTCGTCCCTTCGACTCCGTTCGTCCTGAGCCCGTCGAAGGACGAACTCCGCTCAGGACAGGCTCTGAGCGCGTCGAAGGGCGAACGGCACAATCTAACACAGTCTCATTCACGGCGAAGGCATAAAGCCTTTATCCATCCATTCGCTGAGATCCGCGCCGAACCACTCCGAGGGAAGCTCCCTTCCCAAACCTCGCTTCTTGCATGCGTCGTAGATAAGCTTCCCGGCCGCCGCGAACTGAATGCCGACACCGGTGTTGCTCTTGTAGTAAATGATCTGCCGGTCGGTGGCCCGACCCGGATGCTTGCCGGCGAGCACCTCGCCGATCCCACAAATCTTATTCCACTCGATTTTGCCTTCGTCGATCAGATCGAGGAGCTCTCGCTGCTGGTTATTTACCGCCGTCTCCCGGCTATTCAGGACGATCAAATCGCTGCGGATCATCGTCGCCGGATCCGCTTCCGTGCGCCGGTGGACCCCGTCGGTGTTGGCGATCGTAGTCACCAACTGTCCGGGCTCGAGCCAGTTGCCGTTGAAGACCGGCTCGGATGAATTGGTGGCGCACATGACGATATCCGATCCCTTGATCACCGCTTCCGCGCTCGCCACGGGCTGGACCTCGACATCGAGCGCTTCGGTCATCTCCGCCGCAAAGCTGTCCCGATGCCCGCGATTGGGACTGTAAACTTTTACCCGCTCGACCTTCCGGACCAGGCAGATCGCTTCCAGATTGCGCCGTGCCTCGTTCCCCGAGCCGAATATCCCGACGACCCTGGCGTCCTTCTTGGCGAGGGCGCGATGCACGGCACCCGTCGTGGCGCCGACTCGGAGCGGCGACAAGCTGAAGTCATGAATCAGCGCGAGCGGCTCGCCGGTCTCGAGGCTGAAAAGGAGCACGAAACCCCAGCTTCGCCTCTTCGGCGAAGGAAAATCCATTCGTTTCCTACCGTCCACCACGTGCTCGCGCACGATGGTCGAATCGTAGCGCAGGGCCGCCACTCCGAAGCTCGGAACCGCGCCGGAAATGATGTTGGCCATGTAGCCGGGCTTGTCCAGATCCGGCGGAACCTTGTAGCGGGTTCGCGGCCGGTTGACCGCGATGCCTCTCGCCTCTTCGGCAAAAGCCCGCTCCATGGCTTCGATGCACTCGGCCATGTCGAGGACCTGCCGGGCCACATCGTCCGTGATCAAGAGCATGATGGATACCTCGTTAGCCGCCTCCCCTATCTCTTGTAGAGAGCGCGGTAGAAACCCTGCTGATCCAATTCTTTCACGAACGTCTCGTCCGTGATATCCGCCGCTTTAATCTCCCTGCCCTTCTCCGCCCCCGGAGTCATCGCGATGACGGTTTCCATGCCGGCATGGTTGATGTAGGGAACTTCCGGAACCCAGGCCCGATAGGCCTCGTAGCTCTTCTCCAGCAGCACCGGATCAATGCCTTTCAAATACTTGGCCATAACTTTCAACGAAGCTTCTCGCTGCGTGTGAAAAACCGCAAGCCCGCTGGAGTAAGCGCGGATGAATTTTCGGAAGGTATCCGGTGATTTCTTCAGGATCGAGCGCGTCGAGATCACCGCCGTGTTCTGATACTCGAGACCCGCCTTGGAGAGGTCCATCAATTCCCGGTAACCGAGCTCTGCTGCCCTTATTGTAAAAGGGGGCTGGAGGGTGGCGGCCTGAATCGAATTGCCAGCGAGAGCCGCCATAATCGAGGGGATATCTCCGATCTGTATCAAGACTACATCTCTGCCCGGTTGGAGTCCCCAC
>JACPFH010000758.1 GCA_016183075.1 Deltaproteobacteria bacterium
CAGGCGGAGCGCTGGGAAAAAGTCGACCCCGTAACCCTGGAGGGCATAGAGCGCTATTTGGGTTCGGGGTTAATCAAAGGAATCGGTCCCACTTACGCCCGGCGCCTCGTCGCCGGCTTTGGCCTGGGCACCCTGAAAGTACTTTCCGAAGAGCCCCACCGCCTGCTTGAGGTACCAGGCATCGGGCGAATCCGCGCGCGGCGGATTTTGGATACCTGGGAGCAGCACAAGGAAATGCGGGAGGCGATGCTTTTCCTGCGCGGGCACGGCGTGAGCAGCTCCCTCGCCCTCAAAATCTATCGCGCCTTCGGTCCTGAAACCGTGCGGCGGGTCAAGGAGAACCCTTACGGCCTCGCCCGCGAGATCCATGGCGTGGGGTTTGTTCTCGCGGACCGCATCGCGGGCAGCGTCGGGGTCGCCAGCGACTCCGCGTTTAGGGCTCAGGCGGGGCTGCTCCATGTGCTCGCCCGATTCACCGACGGCGGCCACTGCTTCGTCCCTGCCGATTTATTGGCCAAGCAAGCCTGCTCCCTGCTCGGGATCGAAGATCAAGCGCTCCTCCAGAGCGCCATGGCCGGGCTTGCCGCCGAGGGCGAGGTCGTCGTTGAAAAAGATGCGGCAAGAGATGCACCCCGGGTGTATCTGCGAAAACTCTATGAGGCCGAATCCCGCGTCGCTTCTGCCTTGCACAAGCTGCTTACGACCCCCTCTGCCCTAACCGGCGCCCGCGGCTCCGGCTTCCTCCAGGCGACCCGGCCGCAACTGGATCTCTGGCTCGAAGCCGAGCAGCGTCAGGCGCTCAGCCAAACACTGGCCAGCAAAGTGTTGGTGATCACCGGAGGGCCAGGCACCGGAAAGACAACGATTGTAACCGCACTGCTCAAGCTCCTTAGGCAGGCGAAAGTTTCCTTTGCCCTAGCCGCGCCCACGGGACGAGCCGCTAAACGCATGGAGGAGACCACTGGCGAGGAGGCAAAAACCCTCCACCGCCTATTGGAATACAATCCGCGCGAGAGTCGATTTCAGCGCGGCGAATCTGATCCGCTGAGCGCCCGCGTGGTGATCGTCGACGAGGCCTCGATGGTCGACCTTCCGCTCATGGACCACCTGCTCGGGGCCATCGAGTCCCACGGCCATCTCGTTCTGATCGGCGATGTCGACCAACTCCCTTCCGTCGGGCCCGGCAGCGTGCTGCGAGATTTAATCGACTCGGGAACCCTACCCGTAGTCGTCCTGCGGCGGGTCTTTCGCCAAGGCGCGGAAAGCTTGATCGTGGCCAACGCCCACCGGATCCTCCAAGGGCAACCGTTGACGTTCGAGGTCAGAGGCGGGAAACGCGACTTCATGTTTATTGCGCGGGAAACCGAAGCGGAGGTGCTCGAGGCTATCGAATCTTTGCTTGGAGGACCAAACCCTCTACCGTTCAAGCCCGATGCGGTACAAGTTCTGAGTCCGATGCACCGCGGGCTTCTGGGAACAAGCCATCTCAATCGCCGGCTGCAGAACCTCCTGAATCCCGGCGGCGCATCCCTCGAGCGCGGAGAACCGCCGTTTCGACTCGGCGACAAGGTCATGCAGCTACGAAACAACTATGACAAAGGGGTTTTCAACGGGGATTTGGGAAGGATCGCCGGCATGGATCGCGAGAGGGAAGAGGTTGTGGTCGAGTTCTACGACCGGACGGTCTCCTACGGGCTCGATGAGCTCGATGAGATCGCCCTCGCCTATGCGATTTCCATCCACAAGAGCCAGGGGAGCGAGTATTCGGCCGTCATCATCCCTTTCCATACCTCGCACTTCCCCATGCTTCAGCGCAACGTCCTCTATACCGCGCTTACCCGCGCCAAGGAGCTGGTTGCGTTAGTGGGAAGCCGCAAGGCAGTCGCGATGGCCATCCGCAACGTGCGGATCGAGCGGAGGTTTACCGGATTAAAAGATAAACTGCGCGCCCTGTGCGCGCCCGGCTGATCGACCACGAAGGAATTCTTCATGAAGTTTGGCTTCGCCCTCGCTGACGAAAGCCAGAGGGGGACGAGGAGGAAGGCCGCGGGCCTCTTTGCTTGCGAGCGAGGGGAGCGCGAGCGAGGCTGCGGACGTCCGATTACAGCCGGTACAGATCATGGGACAGGCCCATCGGCCGCAGCCGAGAGCGCGCTCCCCCGAGGGAGCTTAGTCCATCGGCCGCGGCCTGATAACTCGGCCCCCGATAGGCTTTCGAGGAAATACAGACCGGTCACGGAGGATTGCAAAGCCGGCCCAAGCCGGCGATCGGCTGGCTGGCGCCGAGTTTTTCGAGACAGGCCCAAAGCGTCGCCTGATTGCTATTTACGACGGGTTTATTTAAGCGCGATTCAATCTCGCTCACGGCCTCGATCATGGTCGTATTGGCGCAGCTAAGAAGATAGCCGCCAGCCTCCGCGCGCTGGTTTGCCAGCGCGATTTCGACCCACCGGCGTGGCGACACGGCCATGTACTCTTGGCTGCCCGACAGTGCAAGCCCAAAATCATGAATGACATCGAAACCAGCCTCGCGTAAGTAGCGCGCCTCGTGCTGATTGGTCTCTTCAACATAAGGACTGATTAAAACCAGCGTTTTCACTCGCAGGTGTCGCAAGGCTTGAGTGATTGCCTGAGCGGTGGTGATGGCTGGGCAGCCACTCGCGTCCTGGATCGTCTGGATCAGGCGAGCCTCACCGGCAACACCCTCCTCCATCGAACTTGCGGTGCAGTGGAAAACGATGATACCCGGCTTGGCGTCGGAAAGTACCGCGGCGGCGCCGGCGATCTCTTGCCGAAGCTCGGTTGGCGTCTTGTGCCATTTACCGGTCATCCTCAGCCGGGTCACGTGAACACCGACGCCAGGAGGAGCGTAACGTTGAAATTGCGGCTCCACCAGGCAGTTGCTGGAAGGAATGATGATGCCAATGCGCCTCATGACCGTGATCCTCGTCCGCCTCGTTAGGCGCCGACTACTTCCCACCTGTTTATTTCAGGGAAGACTCTTGTGTCAAGCAGGTCTTGACAAAAAATCGGGCTCCGAGTAAAAGAGGCGACCGTAACAGCCCCTCGCCCTATCCACTAAACTCCCGGCTGGTGGGGAGAGAGGGATGGCAACAAGTGACCGGGAGAGGGAACTACAAGGAGGCACAACATGAGAGGGAAGTGGTTTCTGTGGCTGGTGGCGGCGCTGATCGGTTCCGCTTTGGCCTTTCCTCCTGTTACCTTGGCTGCAACCAAGGAGGAGAAGAAGGAGGAGATGAAAGAGGGGGCCAAAGGCGAAAAGAAGCCAGCCAAAAAAGCCGCTAAGAAGGCCGCTAAGAAAAAGGCCGAGAAGAAGGAAGAGAAAAAAGAAAAAGAAACGAAGTAGTCTCTCCTTCTTGCCTACCGCAACCGTGGTCGGGCAGGATGCTTCGCCCCTGCCCGACCAGCGCTCTTCTCACCCTCAGAACCTCTTCCCGAAACGTTTGAGCCCCTTCCACGCTTCCGTGCTATTCGGTTCCAACGCAAGGACCTCACGGTACCTCTGTTCCGCCTCCTTGATTTTCCCAAGCCGGGTGAGGGCATCGGCCAAAGAGAGACGCCAGAAGATATTTTTACGATGGCGCCTTAGCGCAACCTCGTATGCTCGCGCTGCCTTCTCCCACTGGCCCAATCGGCTATAGGCTGCGCCCAACTCGCCGTACAGAGCTGCCGAATCTTCGCCGCGCTCTTGTGATTCCAGCAACCGTTGCAGTGCCTCTGCATCGTTCCCCTCGGCGAGCGCCAGCCTCCCCAGGGCCAAGAGAACCGCCGGATGCTTGGGCTGGATTTCGGCTGCCTGTCGGAACCATCTCTGTGCCTGCGAAAAATCCTTGCGGTGGAGTGCAAAGCTGCCAAGTCCCAGATACGGGCTGGTCTCTCTCAACCCTGTGCCCACAATCCTCTTATAGATCCCCTCAGCTTCGGTCGCGTAGAGGTCCTCCGCCAAAGCCAAGACCTCTCGGGTCTTCTCGGCTCCGTTTAGGAGCGCCTTCTCCGCCTCTTGCCCGGCCTCGGCGCTCCTGTTCTGCGCCAACAGTATTTTCGCGCGAAGGAGATGGTAGTCGGCATTTCCCGGCTCAAGCCTTATGGCGTGGTCCGCTTCTTCGAGGGCTCGGTTACTCCAACCGCTAGCATGAAAAGCCTGACCGATGTAATAGTGGCGCCGGGCCCGGGAAACCCACTGGCTGTTGGAGTCCCAGGGGGGATCGGTTACAAACGATTCGAGGAGCTTTTGGTTGAGAGTCGAGGTGCTCTTTCCTAAGGTGCGGGGAGCGGAATATTCGAGTCGGGCGCTATCGTCGGTGTTGAACTGAGCGCCCTCGGCGAAGGCGAGCATCTCCTTTCTACCCATCCGATAAAAACCCAGCAGAGAATAGATGTCGGAGATACCCAGCTTGTTAAAGTCCTCCTGCACAGCCGCTGTTTCCGAGAAAAGCTGCCGCAAACGCGGATAATCAAACTCCAACTCCCGCAAACTGCCCACCAGCAGAAAATCGCTCTCCTGCAAATTCCACACCGTGACGAAGGGGAAGGCCTCCCCAAAGGTGCGCATCACCATGCCAAAGTCAGTCGGCGACATAGAGTAATTATGAAACCACTGGGCGAAGACGCCATGAGGCTTCAGTTTCTTCTTCGCCACAGCGTAAAATTCTCTGGTAAACAGGCTGGCGACGCCGGCAATCCACGGATTGGACGGCTCCGAGATGATCAGATCAAAGAGGTGCGGTGTCGCCAATATGTAGTTTCGTCCATCGGTCGGAATAATTCTGACCCTGGGATCTTCAAGAATCTTCCCGTTCACATCGCTGAAAAAAGCCGCGGCCTCGACCATCGCCGGCTCGATCTCAAGGACGTCAATTTTTTTGACCGGAAAAGCTCCCACCGCCTTCACGGTCATTCCCGTACCTAAGCCAATGATGGCCACATGCTCCGGTTCGGGGACAAAAAGCATCGGCAAATACCCGGTCAGGAGCATCGTGAGGGCGTCTCCATGGGAACCGTCGATCTTCCCGTTGGTGGTTAAATAGAAGTAGTCTTTGTGGGAGCGATGCACGCTGACGGTGGCGGTCAATCCTTCGCGATAATAGACGATCTCGTTGCGGCGCATCTCCTCCAAGCGCAAAGAGTCCGTGGGCAAATCCGAATAGCTGTCGCTATAGATCGTCACCCCGCTGGTGAGGATATAGCGGTCCCAGCGCGGCGTTTTCGCCGGAATCAGGACGACGGCCGCAAGCACGGCCACGCCCAGCACCAGACGCGGCAGCAACGAAAACCCCGGCTCGAGCACGACGAGGACCCAGCCGACCACGAGGTTGATTCCGACACCCAAGAGAATAGTGTTTTGTACCCCGATCAGAGGAATAAAAATAAAGCCGCCCGCGAACGCTCCCAAAATCGCCCCGAGCGTGTTCGCGGCATAAGAGGTCCCCACGCCGCTCCCTACGTGGTAAAGGCTGCGGGTGAACAGGCGCGCCACCAAAGGAAAGGTCATTCCCAACAGGAGCGTGGGCAAAAACATGACCAGCGCCGAAAGCAACACTTGAAGCACAAGGAAAAGGGAAAAAGAATCCCCAAAACCATGAAGCAGCCTGAGAAAGATCAGCGGAAGCTTCTCAAACAAGGGGATCGTCGCTAAAGCGGCAAGCCCAACGCAAAGCTCAAGAACGCCGAATGTGCTCACGCGCGCCTCCCGGTGCGCCATCAGGCGCGCATAAAGAAACCCCCCCAAAGCCAAACCGACCAGAAACGTAACCAGCATGGTGGTGAAAGAGTAGACAGAGCTACCGATCACCAGAGTCAACGCCCGCGTCCAAGCATTCTCGTAAACCAGGGCGGCGAATCCCGACAGACCAAAAGACCCAAGAAGCATCCATCCCAACCAGCTCGGACCCGACTCGCCACGACCGGCCTCCGCGCCTGAAACGAAGGTTTCCGAAGCCTCCCGGATACGCAGCCGGACGACCACAAAAATGGCGCCAGCGATCGCCAAATTCATCGTGGCCGCCACAGCCACGGTCGCGCGCATCCCCAGCGCGGGAATCAAATAGTATCCCGCTAGCCCACAACCCAGAACCGCACCTAAGGTGTTGGTGCCGTAAAGATCGCCCACTCGCCGCCCCAGATGGGCAAAGCTCCGGACAAAAAACCGGCTAAGGACCGGCAAGGTCGCTCCCATCAGAAGCGTGGGAAAAACCAAAAGCAGAAAGGAGAGCGCAAAGAGCAGGAGGTTGAAAATGAACGGATAGGACTCATTGTGACGAAACAGAACAACGTAAACCGCCTGTCCCCGCCCAATGAGCCACGGGAGGAG
>JACPFH010000759.1 GCA_016183075.1 Deltaproteobacteria bacterium
AATCGGAGCCATGCTTGGAGTGAAGGCATCGGCGGTAGCATTGGCCATCGCTCGGCTGGAGAAGCGCCTGAAGCAAGGAAACGCTCCGCCCCTCCTGAAGACTCTGTTAAGTTCGGCGTCGTTTGTACCCCTGCCGGTGGGGGACGAAATGCCAGTTCACGAAAGGATGGCAAAGGTTGACTCCGGGCACTCTTGAAATAGAAGGTGGGCTCAGGTGGTATGCGATGCGGACCAAGCCCAGAAAAGAACCCGAGGTGGAGAGGAGGCTGAGAAGCCTGAATCTCGAAGTTTTTCTCCCTTGGCTTCAATGCCGCCGCCGGGTCGCGACTCGATTCCGCTGGGTGCTGGCGCCGCTTTTTCCCGGATATCTGTTTTGTCGGCTCGATCTAATGGTTTCCGGGAAGGCAGCGAGATACAGTCCTGGGGTAGTGGATTTTGTCAAGTTTGGTAGCCGCGTTGCCGAGGTGGGAGCAGAGATAATCGAGGGATTGAGGGCGAGGTGTCCAGACGGGGTGGCCCAGATGCAACGAAGGAGCTACAAGTACGGCGAGCATGTGAAAGTCCTGGAGGGACCTTTTTCGGAACTGGAGGCGGTTTTTGAGCAGGAGATGAAGGGTTCGGATCGCGTGGCCGTGCTCTTGGAAATTTTAGGCCGACAGACTCGGTTGGTTCTATCAAGTGAGATGATTGCGCGGGTTTAAGGGACGGCTTAGAGCTGAGCGCTGAGAGCTAAGGGTTGCCGTGCGTTCGCCGCCCCTCTTAGCTCTTTGCCCTTAGCTCTAGACTCTGGGCGCTTAGCCCTGAGCCCTTGAACCACATAATGAGGCTTCTTTTACCTAATCGGGGAGAAGAGAGGGCTGTAGTTCGGTACCCGAACATGCGGAGATGGCGGAAGCCTGCCTGAAGAACGCATCTATCTATACGTAACTCTCAGCTCTTTAAATTCTTTGCTCTCGACTCTATGCCCTCGACTATTCTCGTGACCGGAGCTGCCGGATTTATCGGTGCCAAAGTCACTGAGTTTCTTCTGACTGATGACCACGAAGTGATCGGCGTGGACAATCTCAACGATGCCTATGACGTCCGCCTCAAGAAATGGCGGCTTTCACGTATAGAGGGAAAACCTGGCCTTACTTTCCATCAACTCGATATCTGCGACCGCGCGGTCTTGCGGGATCTCTTCCATTCGCAATTCGCTATTCGCCGTTCCCCGTTCGACGCCGTTATTAACCTAGCAGCGCGTGCTGGCGTAAGACAAAGCGTTGAAAATCCTTGGGTCTATTTCGACACCAATGTCACGGGGACTCTGAATCTGTTAGAGCTCTGCCGAGAATTCGGTGTGAAAAAGTTCGTCCTGGCCTCTACTTCGAGTCTCTACGGTTCTCACAATTCAGTACCTTTCCGTGAGGAAGCCGATACTAATCGGCCGCTCTCGCCCTATGCCGCGTCCAAGAAGGCTGCGGAAGCTCTCTGCTACACCCACCATTACCTCTACAGTGTTGACGTCACTGTACTCCGCTACTTTACTGTCTACGGCCCCGCTGGTCGTCCGGATATGAGCCTGTTCCGTTTTGTCCAGTGGATCAGTGAGGGGCGGGCGGTTACCGTCTATGGCGACGGCCAACAGTCGCGGGACTTCACCTACGTCGACGATATCGCCAGGGGCACCCTGGCGGGCCTTAAGCCGTTGGGATACGAGATTATCAATCTCGGTTCCGACCAGCCAGTCGTTTTAAACGATGCGATCCGGCTGATTGAGCGCTTCATTGATCGCAAAGCCAACATCAAATCCAAGCCGCGGCATCCGGCAGATGTTATGGCCACGTGGGCCGACATCAAAAAAGCTGAGAGACTGTTGGACTGGCGACCGACGATGAGATTTGAGAACGGCGTGGCCCAGTTGGTCGAATGGTATCGGCAGAATCGAGATTGGGCGAGAGATGTGAAGACTGAGTGAAGGATGGCGAATAGCGAATGGCGAATAGCGAAGAATCGAGATTGGGCGAGACGGGTAAGGACTGAGTGATGGCGTTATTGAGGGCTGGATGATTGCACGAGTCTGGGAGTGGTGGAAGAGATTCGGAAAGAAGATCGGAGACTTCCAAGCAAGAGCGCTTTTGTTTCTTTTCTACTTTCTGATTTTAGGCCCGTTTGCCCTCGTAGTGCGCTCGGTGAGTGACCCCCTAAAAATGAAGGGAAATGCTCCTCCAGGCTGGGGCGCCAAGGACCCCGCGCACGGTCCCACGATGGAAGGGGCATCCCGTCAATTCTGACGGTCAGCGGTCTCCCGTCTCC
>JACPFH010000743.1 GCA_016183075.1 Deltaproteobacteria bacterium
CAGGGATGGCACTGGTTGCAGACCGGCGCTGCTCCGGACCTCGAAAAATCGTTTGCGAAATTCTGGAATAAGAAAGATGCGCTTAAATCCGCGATGCCTCCTGCATCGCAGAGGGTCGAGCATCCGGTCTACTGGAGGCGTGAATCCGGAGGGCGCTGGCTGCAGCGCGTTTTCGATCGCTGGATCCCGCTTAGGGAACACCTCCCGATCCTCCACGTCAACTGGTACGAGGCCGAGGCCTACTGCAACTGGGCGGGTCGCAGGCTCCCCACCGAAGCGGAATGGGAATTTGCAGCGGCGGCAGAGCCGAACCCGGGCCGGACAGAAATCACCGAACGCAACCGCCTGTTCCCATGGGGCGGCGAGCCGCCCACGCTCGAGCGCGCCAATCTCGACTGGCGAGCCATGGGCTGTCTTGAAGTCGGCGCTTTGCCCGCCGGCGACAGCGCCTGTGGATGCCGCCAAATGATCGGCAACGTCTGGGAGTGGACCGCGAGTGACTTTCAGCCATACCCCGGATTCGTCGCGGACCCATACAAGGAGTATTCCCAACCCTGGTTCGGCACCCACAAAGTCCTGCGGGGCGGCTGTTGGGCGACCCGTTCCCGATTGATCCGCAATTCCTGGCGCAACTTTTACACGCCGGATCGCCGGGATGTGTGGGCGGGCTTTCGTACCTGCGCAAGGTAGACGGGCCATGAGAATCAGACTGATCACGCCGGCCTCGCCGAGCGCGCGCAATGGGAACCGCTTTACTGCGCTTCGATGGGCTCTCATCCTCAAGAGGCTGGGGCACCGGGTGACAGCCGTGCAGCACTACGAAGGCGGCGACTGCGATCTCATGATCGCGCTGCACGCGCGGCGGAGTTTCGACTCGATCCGCCGCTTCCACGACGAGCATCCGGACCTTCCTCTGATTGTCGCTCTCACCGGAACCGACCGCTATCGCGACATTCGGACGAATGCCCGGGCGCGCGAATCTCTGGAGCTAGCCACGCGCCTCGTCGTCCTGCAAGCGAAGGCTATGGCAGACTTGCCGCAACCCCTGCATGCCAAGACCCGCGTGATCTACCAATCGGCGGCGCCCGTGAACGGGCGCCCGCCAGCCGCTAAGGACGGTTTTCAGGTCTGCGTTGTCGGTCACCTGCGTCCGGAAAAGGATCCCCTACGGACCCCGATGGCGGCCAGAGATCTCCCCAGTTGGTCGCGCGTCCGCGTGCTCCACATCGGCCGCGCCTTAACCGATGATATGCAAAAACGCGCGCACGCGGAGGCCACCCGCAACCCGCGCTACTGCTGGGTAGGGGAACTTCCCCACTGGAAAACGCGCAGGATTCTGGCGGCGAGTCACCTGCTCTCCGTTACATCCAGAATGGAAGGAAGCTCCAACGTCTTATCCGAGGCCATCGTCTCATCGGTGCCGGCAGTGGTGTCCAAAATCCCCGGCTTGATCGGGACCCTGGGGGAAAATTACCCGGGTTACTTTCCGGTTGGCGACACGCAGGCGCTGACGCGCCTGTTGTTACGAGCCGAGACCGACGTGAAGTTCTACCGCGCGCTCAAGAGCCACTGCGCGTCCCTGCGCGGCCTCGTGGACCCCGCCCGGGAAAAGACCGCATGGAAGAAGCTCCTTGACGAATTGCGCTGAGGAGCTTACGGGCCGGGAGTGATTTCCGGGCGGCGCGCGAGCAAGACGAGAAAAGCTGCGACGACAAACATCCCGCTGAAAACGGCAAAGATACCCCGATAGCTCCCCGTGAGGTCGAACGCCAGAGCGGCCAAGAGGGGCCCGAGTCCAAGACCCGCTTTTATGAAAGGCTCCGCGACCCCGCTGATGGCGCCGAAGGAGCGCCGTCCAAAATAGCGCGCCAGTATGACCTGCGAGAAGACCGAACCGCCGCGGGCCGTCAAACCCAAGAGCGCGGCCACCCCGTAGGCCCGCAGCGGAGCGCGCGCCTCCATGAGCAACAGCACGGCCAGCGCCGAGACGAGCAGGGTCACCCCGCTCAGCCGGCGCACATCGATGCGCTCCGCCAGCCACCCCCACGCGAAGTTGCCCAAGGCTCCGGCCAAAGCGAACAGGCTCAGCGCTCCCGCCGCAACGACGGGGCCGATCCCCTTATCCGTGAGGTAGGCCACGAGATGGAAGGCAATCCCGCCCAAAGCGATGACCCAAAGCGTGAAGCTTGCGATGATAAACCACAGGGTCGAGGTCCTTACCGCCTCGCGGAGCCGCCAACTGTATTCAGAATCGGGTTCTTGCTTCATCGCGTCTGCCGTCGAGCTGCCGCCCCCCCTGAGCGGCTCCGACCCATCAGGGACCAATCCCATATCCTCGGGCTGTCGGCGCAGGAGCAACGCCCCTGGAATCACCACGAACAACCAGAGCAGCAGCCCCAAGACCAAAAACGTGCTTCGCCACCCCGAGTGAAGAATCAGAGATTGATAAAGAAGTGAAAGGGCCGCGGAGCCCATCGGAATCGCCATGAGGACCATTCCTATCGCTCTGGGCCGCTTGAGATAGAACCAATTGGCAACCGCCGTGACCGGGACTACCCCGCTGGTTACCGTCTCGACCAGCGCCCGCGCGGGAACATAGGCGACATAAAACTGCCAAGGCTCGGTGATCTGGCTCACCGCCAGTGCCAGAAGCCCCACGGTCGCGGCGCCGGCAGGAAGCAGCGCCCGGGGACCCAGACGGTCGGCTAGTCGGCCGAACAGCGGGGCCAGAGCGCCCCCCAGGATCGCTCCCGCCGTGATCGCCCCGGAGGTCACAGTTCGAGTCCAGCCCAAATCCTGGCTCAGCGGCTTGAGCACCACTCCCATCGAGATGTTGTTCAAGCCGGCACCCAAAAAGGCCGACAGCATGGAGACGGCGACGATGAACCAGCCGTAAAAGATAGGAAGTCGTCTGAGCCAGTGATACATAAGCGAAACGACTGTGGGGGCGCTGTCTTCGGAAAAGAAGCTGCCCGCGCCCGGAAAGGAACGCGGGCGGTCAGGCGATCGCGTCGAGGGGCTCGAAAGCGATGCCGGAGCTGAAAAGAAAGCTGCGTCTCAAGGAAAACGCTCCGGCGCCGCTTGGAGAATCATCCGGCTTTTCTCGCTCGCTCTTTTTGTCTCTGAAAATGGCTTTTCACCTCTTCCAGATGCATCACGTCGGCGTATTTGTGGTGCAGATCGAAGAGGTTAACCTTGTGGGAAAGAATACTGCGGTCGAAGCAGCACTCCTCCACCACGACCGTGTGGAAGCCGTAAGAATAGGCATCCACGACGCTGGCGCGCACGCAGCCGCTGGTGCTCTCGCCGCACACGATCAGGCTATCCACCCCGCGCCGGTGCAGGTGGGCGACCAGAGGCGTGCCGAAAAACCCGCTTGCCCGTTCCTTGTAAATCACGAGGTCGCCGGGCTGTGGTTGGAACTCCTCCCGGATCTCGAAAGCGTTCTTGGCGAGCTTCTGCGCCTGGCGGTTCGTGGCGGAAACGTCCTTGGGATTCACCTCTTCGCGGGTCTCCGTCGTCGTATAGATGACCGGAAGACCATTGGCGCGCGCCACCTCGAACAGCTCCTGGATTGGTTTGATCGCGTTGTAGGCGTAGATGCCGCAAGAGCTTCGATGCTCCTTGACAACCTCACGAACCGGCTTTGGACCCCCCTCAAAGACCAGATTATACAGATCGATGGCCAGGAAGGCCGGTCTTTGACCGATGTACGTTTCCCTCCGGTAAGCCTGGTAGATCTCCATGATCTCTTCGCTCACGATGTCCTGCCAGCAATGATCTTCGAATTTGTCAACCATGGGCTTCCTCCCGTATCGCAAATTTCGCTTGCCTTCGCTTATGAAGCCGGCGTCTCCCGTTCAAAACGGCCCGGATCCTCATAATAGTGCCTATAGTACCATTCCGCAATTTCCCAACCCGTGGCCTTCCACACGCCCGCATGCGAGCAGATGTACTCCAACGCACGGTCCAGATACTTGATCCGGAACGGAAGACCCGTGAGGTAAGGATGGAGTGGAATCGCCATTACCTTGCCGCTTTTCGCGCCTTCCTCGTACAGGACGTCGAATTGGTCACAGACGATGCGCAGGTACTGCTCCGGCGTAAGGTTTGCTTCGAGAAACACACTGATGTCGTTGATCCCCTGCTGATAGGGTACGATGACCATGCGGCCGCTGCGCACACGCATCGGCACCGGCTGATCGTCGCATCCCCAATCGCACACGTATTCGAACCCCTCGGCCGCCAAATGATCCGGGGTATCGAAGGTCTCGGCCAGACCCGGTCCAAGCCACCCCTTCGGGGCTTTACCCGTCTCGGCAGTAATGACCTCGCGAACCTCGCGGATGACACTCCTCTCTTCCTCACGGGGATACTGGGTCAGCCGCAGGTTGTTCGTGATTCCATGGCCCAGCCACTCCCAATGCCGCTTGTTCCCCTCTTCGATGATTTCGGGCTGATACTTGCACACCTCGGCGTTGAGCAACACGCTCGCCCGCATTCCGTGCTTGTCGAACACGTCCATCAAGCGAAAGACCCCGATCCTCGAACCGTAGTCGCGCAGCGTATAGGCCATGATGTCGGGCAGATGGTCACCGGCAAAGCGCGGCAGGGGTTTATCGATGTGAAAGAACTCGATGTTAGGGCAAACCCACAGCGCCACCCGCGCTCCGTTGGGCCATTGAATCGGCTTGCGCCTGCTAATCGGTTGATAATCGTACCGGCGATTTTCCATAAGAGGTCTCCTCAAATCAAATCAACTGCTTGTACCTCCGCGAAACCCGTCGTGTCAAGCAACCTCAACAACAGGCAACAGGCATTAGGCAATAGGCAACAGGATAAGAGGAGAGGCTACAGGAGTCGGCCCCGCGACGGAGCTGCTCACTAATGCCTGTTGCCTACTGCCTATCGCCTATCGCCTCCCTTCTGATCCTCTACTTGGATCCACGCCTTTATCCAGGGAAGTAAAAGATAGGCGGGAAGAGATACGAGAAATGTCAGCGCAAAGTAGTTTCCGTAACCGAACCGTTCCGCGCCGAGCCCGCTGATCCCTCCCACGAGCCGCCCGGTCAGGGAGAAAACCGACGAGAGAAAGGCGTATTGCAGGGTCGCGTGCTCTTTCTGGCACACGTTCATCAAGAACGAGAGAAAAGCCGCGGTGCCAAGACCGCCGCTAAAGGACTCAAACACCGAGGCGCCGTAGAGGCCGAACCGCCCGAGGTTCAGCCAGTGGACCAGCGCGTAGCCGAGATTGGAAACCGCCTGCAGCAGGCCGAGCCCCCAGACGCCGTGAAAAATTCCGTAACGCGAGATGAACGCGCCGCCGGCCAGAGCGCCCGCCACGCTCAGGATGATGCCGAAGGTGGTCGGCACCAGACCGATCTGGAACATGAGCTCCTCGCGGCTGGCCCAGATCGTGCCGCCGTAATCCACCCAAAAAGGCTTCACCATCGGGCCGATGGCGAACTCGCCCAGCCTGTAGGTGAGCACAAAGATGACCAGAGGCACGGCGCGCCACGTTCCGATCCAGCCGACAAAACCGGAGAGCCAGCGCTCGCGCGACTCCGGGGAAAGTTCGAGCCGGGGAACCCGGAATGCCGATAATGCCAGGAGAGCGAGAAAAGTTCCGGCCCCGAGAAACAACCAGCTCCAATCGAATGCAGCGGCGAGAAAAACCATCCCTCCGCCCACCAATACCAGCGCCACCCGGTAGGCGGAGGCACGCACGCCATTGGCCGCCCCCTCTTCGTCGCGGCTCACCAAGCCGACGGTGTAAGAGTCGATCGCGATATCCTGCGTGGCGGAAAAAGTGGTTAGAGCGAGGAGAAGAATCAGAACGAGCCACCCGAGGCGGGCAACA
>JACPFH010000784.1 GCA_016183075.1 Deltaproteobacteria bacterium
CAAGCAGATCACCGAGGCCATGGTTCCGATGCTCAACGCCGTTGGAATCCGCACCAAGCTGCTCACCCCGGAGTGGCCCACGCTCTGGGCCAACGTGCAGAAAGGAAGGGTCCCGTTCTACTACATGGGCAGGGGCTCCGTGGTCGACCCGAGCCGGGCCCTGCACCAGTACTTCAGGACCGGCGGCTCGCCGCGGATCGGTTTGTCGAACCCAAAGATCGATGAGTTCCTGGACAAAGAGCAGCAGGAGTTCCATCCTGAGCGGCGCCGTAACTACCTGTCGCAGGCGATGAGCGCTATCACCGAGGAGGCGCCGGCCTGCTTCCTGTGGCGCCATCAGGAGCTCTGGGGCCTGGCCAGAAGCCTCGAACATGAACCCCGACCGGACGGGCGTATTTTCGGCTCGGATATCCGCGTGCTCCGTTAGCGGGCTTTTCGCATTTTGATCTCTTTGATCACTTACTGAAGACTGCAGAGAGGAGTGCGAAGAGACAGGAGCGACGATTCGCGAAGAGTTAAAGCGCGGCCGGTGTGCGAAGTCGGAGGGCGCCGAACAGGACGGAGAAGTGACCGATTGGGAGTCCAAAGGCACTCAAAGAGACCTTGGTCGGAAAGCAGTCGAGAGGCTACTGGCACGGGGAGAGGGGACCTGCAGGCGCTATCTTCTCACTAGGAGCAGGATCCCCGCGAGCAACGCCAGAATCCCCATCGCCCGATTGGGGATTCCTAGCTTTACAAACGATGATAGGCCGGTCAGGATAAGCCAGACTGCTAAAAGTATCATGCCGATAGAGATGATTCCGACAGACATCTTGACCTCTCCCTTCTTCCGCCCGATTCATGCAATGGGTCCGGCTTGACCCGGTTCCCAAGCCCTGGCAAAGAGGAACCCCCGCTCTTACCTTAGTGAGCCTTGGTTGCGCGCGCTGCCTTTTCGCATCTACTTCTTAACGATCAAGACTGGGCATTCGGCGTAGCGCAAAGTTCTTTCGGCTACGCTGCCCAGCAGAAGCCGCTGCAGGCCCGTCCTTCCGTGACTTGCCATGATGATCATGGCGGCCCGCGATTTCCTGGCTTGGCGGGCAATGGCACGGGCCGTGTCTTCGGCCAGCAGAATGGTACATCGGTATTCCGCAGGCTTTAGCCCCATCCTTCGTACAAGCCTTTTAAACTGATCTTGGGCATCTTTTTGGAGAATCTCGCGGTAGTTGAAGAAGGCACCTTCTGGGGGATACACGGTCATTGCAGGTAACACGTGAACCAACAGCAGCTTCGACCTTTTCTCCCGCGCCAGCTTGACGGCGTGCTTTAGAGCGATCTCAGAGCCTCTGGAGAAGTCGACGGGAACAAGATAATTCTTGAATGCTGTCATAGATCCCCCTCATTCGCTTCAACTATCGGCTTCCGCTAAGATCCTACGAAGATTTCTGGCAACCAACCTACAGTAAAGCTAATGGCTGAAGCAAGCAGCCCCATCCCCGCTCCCCTTGACTTCGGTCAAAGCAGGGTAGTAGCCTCTGGCAAGTTAAGCCATCCGGGTAACCCTCGCACTAGATTCTAAACGAGGAGGCAGGTTCCGATGAAAAAAATCGTTTGCGCTGCGCTCGCAGCTGTGTGCGGATTCGTTTTCTCAGCAGTTTTTCCTTCGCACTCGCAGGCCCAGAATAAAAGACTGCTGCTCCAGCTCGGCTGGGTAGTCGGCGGGTATCATGCGGGTTTTTTCGTCGCCAAGGAAAAGGGATTTTATGCGTCCAAGGGACTCGACGTTACGATTACCCGCGGCTTCGGCAGCGGAGACACGGCCAAGGTGGTCGCGACGGGAAAGGCGCAATTCGGTGAAGCCAATCTACCGACGTCGATCATCTCGACCGGTAAAGGAGCTCCGGTAACGATTGTCGGAGTGCTCGCCGGCAAGGCTCCAGAGAGCTTCCTGTCTTTTGAAGAGAAGGGAATCCGCAAGCCCAAGGACGTGGAAGGAAAGAGCTTTGCGGAGGCCTCCGGAGCGGCGATCATGGTTACCTGGCCCGCGTTCGCCAAGCTGGCGGGAATCGACATCAATAAGGTTACCCATATCCCGGTGGAAGCCGCCGCCAAGCCTGCCGTGTTCTTCAGCGGCCAGGTCGACTGGGTCGCGGGTTTTCGGCCAGGCTTCGATGAATCCGTGATACTCCACGCCCGAAAGGAAGGCAAAAAGCTCGTTTTCGTCCGCTGGGAAGACTATGGCTGGAAGGTCTACGGCACCGGTCTCATCACCCACCCCGATCTGATTAAGCGGGACCCAAAAATGGTGGCCGATTTCGTCGGTGCCACCATGGCCGGATATGCTTACGCCATCGAGCACCCCGAGGAGGCCCTGGGCATCACCCTCAAAGACAACCCTGAATTGCAGCGTGAACCTAGCTACCTCTCCCTGCTTTTCATTCTCGACGGCCTTCTGACCAAAGGCGCAAGGGAGCATGGATTGGGCTATATGGAACCGGAGCGAATGGCCTTCCAAGTCAAACTCATGTCCGACCTCTTGAAGTTTGCGCCGCCGAAAGGGGTTTACACCAACCGGTTCATCCAGAAGAAGCCTTTCACGGTGCCTCCCAAGCTTGCAGCGGATCTGGCCGGTTTACCCTAGCGTGCTGGAGTCGGTCCGTATCGAGCGGCTGCACAAGGCATACCAGGGTCAAGAAGCCATCCGGGCAACGGCAGACCAAAGTCGAAAACAAGGAGGTAGTCATGAAGAGGATCTTGTGTGCGATGCTGGCTGCGATCTGCACAGTCGCTGTCTCAGCGGGCTTTCCGTCTAACTCTGAGGCCCAGAGCAAAAAAGTCTTAGTTCAGCTGGCCTGGGTCGTCGGCGGCGGTCATACGGGCTTCTTCGTCGCGAAGGAGAAGGGCTTTTACGCCGCCAGGGGGCTCGATGTAACGATCAACCGCGGCTTCGGCAGCGGCGACACGGCCAAGATCGTAGCGGCCGGAAAGGCTCAATTCGGCGAGGTCAATATCCCGGCCGCTATCATCTCGCAGGGCAAAGGAGCGCCGCTGGCGATCGTCGGGGTCATCATAGGCAAAGCCCCGGAGAGCTTCCTGTCGTTCGAGGAGAAGGGAATCCGCAAGCCCAAGGACGTCGAGGGAAAGAGGTTCGCAGTGGCAACGGGAGCCGCCATCATGGTTGTCTGGCCCGCTTTCGCCAAGCTCGTCGGCATCGACGTCTCGAAGACCATCCACATTCCCGTCGAGGCGGCAGCACAGGCTGCCGCGTTTTTCAGCGGCCAAGTAGATTGGATGCCGGGGTTTCGCCCGGGCACTGACGAACCCGTGATTCTTCGCG
>JACPFH010000785.1 GCA_016183075.1 Deltaproteobacteria bacterium
CCTACTCGCTCCCAGCATTCCTGGCGCTTTACAATACCCATAGCAACGAGGTAGATTCCGCTCAGCGGTTGAGTCCAACCTGGTTTTATCCCTAAGGTAGATCCACGGTCATGACTGTCTCCGCTTCTCCAAGAAGGCCTTAGGGATAAGATGAAGTGATTCGCCTCATTTCGGCCCGCAAGGCGGACCGGTCAGAGCGGGCCCAATACAGCAGACGGTGGAGACGATGAGAAAACATTACGACTTTTCCCAGGCCAAGCCAAACCCCTACGCGAAACGACTGAAGAAAGAAGTCACGCTCCAGCTTGATGAGCGGACAGTGGCCTATTTTGAGGGACTCGCGGAAGAGACAGGGATTCCCTCTCGAACGCTCATTAAGTTATATCTGCGCGAGTGCGCCGCGAGTCGGAAGCGGCTGGCCCTTCAATGGAAACCGGCGGCGTGAGGAACGCAGCTTAACAAACGCGCTGCGCTGGACCACGGGCACGCCACGACTCTGGAGAAGTATACGGTCCCGTCTGGCCGTGGCCAGTGACCGCGAACGTTATCCGAAGTAAGGGATGAAACTACTCGCAGCAGAACGGGCAGTCATTGCACCGGCCAAGATTCGGGACTACCTTCTTTCGACTGCGCACCCGGTCGGGCGTTTCAAGGTCCCGTTTTTCGCCAGTCTCGGTTACACGAGTACCAACTGGCGGCGTCTTGAAGAAGATCTCCGTGCTCTAGCGGTTTCGGGCGACGCGGAACTCGGGAAAGACAGTCCGTATGGCCGTACGAAATTCGTGGTACTCTAAATGGTCCTTCAGGGCGGTCTGTGGGAGTATTGACTGTCTGGATCATCCTATCAGGCACTTCGCAAGCCTGGATTGTCGCGAAGAAACTGAGCGGGGGTTTGGATGTGAACCCGCCGGTAGTGTCCGATGGAGAGGAGATCCTCGTCTCCCGAAATAATGACTCGCGCCCTACCTGCGAGCGCACACTCGAGAAATTTGTTATCCGAGGGGTCGCGTTTGACTACGCTCAATCGTCTTTTTGGCTTGACCGCTGTGACGAAAGGCAGCAGTTCCTCTTCCATCAGAGCCTTGATTTCGGCCTCCGAGAGCTGGAATTTCGGGTAGCTGAGAACCCGCAGGTACTCCTCTAAAATGTCGCGCGAAAGAAGAACGGTAATAGCGCCTTTTTGCCAGAGCGGAACAATTTCAGAAGCGGTACCCATGAAGAGCAGAGCCGATACTAAGACATTGGTGTCCAGGACAACGCGCACTAACGGTTCCTGGCCCACCGGATCGCTGCGTCAACATCCTTTTCCGTTAACCCCAGAGCCTTCATTTTGGCCCGCGCTCGCTCCAGCCTTGTCCCTACAGCATGGATGAGAACCGGTCTTAGCACGATTTCTTCGCCGCGGAGACTCACTTCAAAGTAATCTGTCTCCGGGATCTTCTCGACAATCGACTTCGGCAGCGTAATTTGATTCTTGACCGTCTTCTTGGCAAGCATGTCTTGTCTCCGTGAAGTAAGGATACCTTACTTCCTGCTTTTGTCAACCTGGACTCCGGCTAGCATCCTCCTAAAGGCTTGGCTTTCGCTTGTGCCAGTCGGTTGCCTGCTCGTACGCGTAGGCGATTCTCAAGATCGTTGCTTCGTCGAGGTGTTTGCCGATGATCTGGAGACCGATCGGCAGGCCGTCGGAGTCGAAGCCGCACGGAAGCGAGAGAGCGGGGAGGCCGGCGAGATTGACCGAGATCGTGAAGATGTCGGAGAGATACATCTGCAGCGGGTCCTGCGTCTTCTCGCCGATCCTGAACGCTGTCGTGGGCGCGGTCGGCGTGATGATAACGTCGCAGGTCTTGAAAGCCTCGTCGAAATCCTTTTTGATCAGGGCTCTGACTTTCTGGGCCTTCAGGTAATAGGCATCGTAATACCCCGCCGAGAGCGCGTAGGTGCCGAGCATGATGCGTCGCTTGACCTCTGCTCCGAAGCCCTCTGCGCGCGTGTTCACGTATGTTTCCGTGAGATCCCTTCCGTGAGCGCGAAATCCGTACTTCATCCCGTCGTAGCGGGCGAGGTTGGAGCTGGCTTCCGCCGTTGCGATGATATAATAGGCTGCGATCGCATATTCGGTGTGCGGGAGCGATACCTCCACCGTGTCGACGCCGTTCTTCGCAAGCGTCCCAATAGCCTCCTTCACCGCCTCTTCCACTTCGGTCTGCATGCCCCGGACAAAATACTCCTTCGGTATGCCGGCCCTGAGCCCTTTCACGTCGCCGTCGAGATAGCGGGAGTAAGGTGGAACGAGAGCGTTGATCGAGGTCGAATCCATCGGGTCGAATCCGGCGATCGCTTCCAGCATCAGCGCCGAGTCCATGACGTCCTTGGTCATCGGGCCGACCTGATCCAGGGAAGAGGCGAAAGCGACGATGCCGAAGCGGCTCACCCTGCCATAAGTGGGTTTGAGCCCGACGATCCCGCAGCAGGCGGCGGGCTGGCGGATCGAGCCGCCGGTGTCCGTGCCGAGCGCGGCGACGCACTGATCGGCTGCGACCGCGGTGGCTGACCCGCCCGAGGAGCCTCCCGGAACCCGATCACAATTCCACGGATTGCGCGTGACGAACAAAGCGGAATTCTCGGTCGATGAGCCCATGGCGAACTCGTCCATGTTGTTCTTTCCGACAAGCACGGCGCCCGCATCTTTGAGCTTTTTGACAGCCGTCGCGTCGTAAGGCGGAATGAAATTGCCGAGGATCTTGGAGGCGCAGGTCGTTAACACCCCTTGGGTGAGGAAGATATCTTTAACGGCAACAGGGATACCGAGCAGCGGGGAAGATTCGCCGCCTTTCTTCAAGC
>JACPFH010000777.1 GCA_016183075.1 Deltaproteobacteria bacterium
CCCCGAGGAGCTTTCGAGGGAATCGGTAGGAACTTACGGCCGAAGGCCCACCGCCCTCTCCGTCTGGGGAAATGGAATATTAATCCCGGTGGCGAATCGGGCGGAACACCCAGTCGTGGGGGCCGCCGACGATGGGGCGAATCCCAACGACGCTGAAAAACAGCTCTCGGCTGGAGACCGCTCGCGAAGACCTCACCTCTTGAAAGCGGCGCGACAGCGCGAAGTAAGAGACGAGCCGGCACAGCGAGGAGAGAGCAAAGAGGCTGTGCAAAGAATACCCCATCAATGGCGGCAACCTGGAGGCCAAAAACCCCCCCAACGCGGCACCGAAAAAAAGCGCCGTACCGTTGATAACGTTAAAATAGCCGATGCACCGGATCCGCTTCTGCGGCGTCACGGCATCGTAGATGAAGTTCGTGGCGGAAAGCGTCACGCCGCTCCAGGCAAAGCCGGCAAACAATTGAAGGAGCGTGAGATAGACCAGGTTGTGCGACACCACCCAGAGACACGGGATGAGGGTTGCCATAAAGCCGGCAAGCCTTAACAGGCGCACATTTCCCACCACATCGGCGTGTCTTCCCCACCAAGGCAAGGCAATCAGAGCGGCCACCGTGGAAACCGTTTGGAAGATCATGTAGGTGAGATAGCTAAATTTGAGCTCGCGCAGCATAAAAACGGCGAAGAACGGCGAGGACAGGTAAGATGAAAAGGTAAGCGTGGCGACGAAAGCGATGAACTTGACGAAGTTACTTTCGCGAAAGCGGGCCACAAACATCCAAAAAGTGAAGTCATAAGCCGGGTTTTTCTTCATCGGCACATCGCTCATCTTAGCGATGTACAGCGAAGAGACACAGCGAGCCGCCGCGCCGAGAAGAAAGATTGTGAAAAACCCGCCCGCCGGGGAGACCTCCCGTGTTCGGTAGAGAATAAGGCCGGCCCCGGCCATGCTGAGCACGGTCACCATTCCCAAAATCCGATTGCGCCACCCGAAGTAAACACCCCGCCTGCTGATCGGGATGTGGTCGCTCATCAGGCTGCCCCAGGCGGGCCCAATCAAGCCTCCGCTGACGGTAAAGAGAACCAGGAGCAAGAGCAAAAGCTGAAGCCGAAAAGAACCGTCCAGCCACGCCAACGACGCGATGCCCAAAAGCAGAACCGCTTGGATAAAGACTGCGCGCACTAGGAACCGTAACCGGCCGCCCAGCCAGCGAATAAGCGGCACGGCAAAAAGCTGGGAAATCGACCCGAGCAAATTGGGCAGGGCACTGATCCAGCCAATTTGCTGAACCGTGGCCGCCATGAAGAGGGCAAATGGAACGACATAGTGCTCAGTCACCCCCAACATGACCGCAGCAAAGATGCCGTCTTTAAAGGACGCCGTGAGACTTCCGTGGAGATCAAACCGTCTTTGCTTCATCGAAGAAATCTCGCCGGCCGGGATCGATCAGAACCTCATCCACGTACGCATGCAAATTTAGCTGATGAAAGCCGGAGGGGGACGAGGAGGAAGGCCGCAGACGTCCGATTACAGACGGTACGACTCATGGCACGAAACTATCGGTCGACCGCGGACCGCAGACGGATGACGGCGGTCGTCGGTCATCGGTCGTCGGTCCGTCGCGGGAGCTTAATCCATCGGCCGCGGCCTGATAACTCGGCCCCCGAGGAGCTTTCGTGGAAAACAAAACAGGGGGATTCGCCCGGTCCCCCTGCCAATTACCCAAACCCTAGGAAAGCGTCTTTTACTCGGAGTCAGTGTTTCGGTTCGATCCTCTTCCCGTAGGTTACTTCCCCTTTGTCAACCCGGAGAGAAAAGCCGCATTCGGGGTTCGTGCAGGCCCATGCCTTGAACATAACCGAAGCCCCGTCCTGGCCGTAGTCCGACAGTGGGATCAGCAACCCATCGTTACACTTTTGGCATTTCGGCAACTCCATCTCCGCTCCTCCTTTACGCTCGCCAAACGACACTGCGCCAGAAACGTAATAAAAAATTGTATAGAATCCCCAGAGCGGAATCAAGCAAGCGTACTTTCACCACGAGCCGCCGAGCTGCCCTCGTGCACAAAAAAGGAGGGATGGTTCGGCCATCGAGCCATCCCTCCCAAAGAGATCAAAGGGTCTGTCTTACTTACCCTTTTTTCTCCTCCTTTTTTTCCTCTGCCTTTGCCTTTCCCTTGGCTTTGGCCTTGCCTTCCCCCTTCTTCTGGACCTTCTTGGCTTTCCCCTTCGTTTCCCCCTTTTCGCCCGCCTTTTCTTGGGCGACAGGACTGGACTGTGGCGCCGGGGCGGCAACGCTAACTCCACTAAAAGCAACGGTAATCAAGGCCACGAGGAGTAGCTTAAGCATGCCTTTCACAGGATCACCTCCTTTCGAGCGATTTAGACGCACAAACCACCAATCCCTTCAATAGCGCGCGAATGCCAGGACGGAAGTATCGCTAAGCTACAGATTTTCCGCCTTTTTCAAACGCGGACGTGCCTGCCCGCGACCGAGGGGGCGAGCGAGAGCGAGCGCGAACGAGGCTGCGGACGTCCGATCACAAACAGTACGACTCATGGCACCTACCCATCGGCCGCAGCCGAGAGCGCGCTTCCCGAGGGAGCTTAATCCATCGGCCGCAGCCTGACAACTCGGCCCCCGAGGAGCTTTCGAGGGAATCCGGGCCAGGTTGAATTATTCGTTGCTGTCTGGAGCAGGACAACAAAATCTCAGCGAAGGCCGAAGAGGTAGGAGTAGGGAGGCGCGATATTCGACGGTAACAAGAAGGCACATTATCGTTGACACTATCCGGGGGGCCGGGTATAGTCAAATTCCGTGATGCGCTTTTCGCCCCGGCCATCGCGGGTTTTTCTTTTCCATCACCGGCCTTCCGATGGTCTTGCCTGCGGTTGGGTGGCATCTGAGCTTTGCCAGAAAATTCTATGACCGTCGTGGCAATCATACCGGCCCGTTATGACTCCGTGCGCTTTCCCGGAAAGCCATTGGCCCTGATTGGCCGCAAACCAATGATTCAACACGTTTACGAAAGCGCCGCGCAGACTCCCGGTCTCGATCGCATTCTGGTCGCCACCGACGATCGGCGGATCCTCGAAGCCGTGCGGGGCTTTGGCGGCGAGGCCGTGCTTACTTCGCGGGCGCACACTAGCGGCACGGACCGGCTGGCCGAGATCAGCAAAAAACTCAAGGCCGAGTGGGTTGTCAACGTGCAGGGAGATCTGCCGTTTGTGCGGCCACAGACAATCGCGCGCGCGTTGCAGCCGCTGTGGCGTAATCGTTCGATACCGATGGGAACGGCTCGGACTCCTATTTTTGACCACGAAGAGTGGTGCAACCCTAACGTCGTCAAAGTCGTCACTGACGCCAAGGGCTTCGCCCTGTACTTCTCGCGCGCGCCGATTCCCTACGCGCGCGACCACGCCCCTTGCCGCAATGGAGCGAGCGGCGCCGCTCGTGTCCCGGCTGGCGGCATTTGGGGATATCGCCATGTGGGGGTCTATGCGTACCGACGCGATTTTCTGTTGAAGTTCGCCCGTCTCCGTCCTACCCCACTGGAGCGCACTGAAGGGCTGGAGCAGCTTCGCGCGCTCGGGCATGGGTACCGCATCCGTGTCGCGGACGTGGACGAGCCGTCAGTGGAGGTAGACACTCCGGAAGATTTGTCAAAGGCACAGACCTATCTGAGGAACATGGGGGGCTAGAAGCATCGTATGACCAGCTCGAAGACGAAATTCATCTTTGTGACCGGAGGCGTGGTTTCCTCCTTGGGTAAGGGTTTGGCGTCGGCCTCCATCGGCGCGCTCATGGAGTCCAGAGGGTTGAACGTGACCCTGCTCAAGATGGACCCCTACATCAATGTCGATCCGGGGACCATGAGCCCATACCAGCACGGAGAGGTCTATGTTACCGACGATGGGGCTGAGACCGATCTCGACCTGGGTCATTACGAGCGCTATGTGTCGACGCCGATGGGTCGCAAGAACAATTGTACAACCGGTCAAATTTACGAGACGGTTATCGCCAAGGAGCGCCGCGGAGACTATCTCGGCGGAACGGTTCAGGTAATCCCCCACATCACCGACGAGATCAAGCGGCGCATTTGGGCCGCCGCCGAAGGCTACGATATCGCCATCTGTGAGATCGGGGGAACCGTGGGCGACATCGAAGGGCTTCCGTTTCTTGAGGCTGTTCGCCAGTTTGGCTGGGAGGTGGGCAAGGAGAACGTGCTCCATGTGCACCTTACTCTCGTTCCCTATATTGCCGCGGGCGGCGAACTAAAAACCAAGCCCACGCAGCACAGCGTCAAGGAGCTTACCGGTGTCGGAATCCAGCCGGACATTCTCTTGTGCCGAACCGACCGCCTGTTGGACAAGAAGCTCAAATCCAAGATCGCCCACTTTTGCAACGTCGAGGAAAACGCCGTCATCACGGCCAAAGATGTCGAATGGATCTACGAAGTCCCGCTGATTTTTCATCTCGAGGGCCTCGATGAGCGGATCGTGGAAAAGCTCCACATGTGGACCGCAGCCCCCAACCTGAGGAAATGGCACCGGATCGTGCAAACGCTTAAAAACCCGAAGGAGTCGGTCCGCATCGCCGTGGTCGGAAAGTATATGGGCCTCAAGGAATCGTACAAGAGCCTGCTCGAGGCCCTGACCCACGGCGGCATCGCCAACGAGGCCAGGGTGGAACTGGACTGCATGGAAGCAGAAAAGATCGAAGAAGCGGGCGCCAGCCAGCTCCTGCGCCAGGCAGACGGCATTCTCGTCCCGGGAGGGTTCGGTGACCGCGGCAGCGAAGGCAAGATCGAGGCCGTGCGCTACGCGCGGGAGAATCGTATTCCGTTTTTCGGCATCTGCCTGGGAATGCAGATGGCGGTGGTCGAGTTTGCACGCAACGTCTGCGGCCTGGAGAAGGCCAATTCCAGCGAATTTGACGAGCACACGGCGCATCCCGTCATCCATCTCATGGAGAAGCAGCGAGGCATCGAGAACAAGGGCGGCACGATGCGACTCGGAGCCTACCCCGGCGTGCTTCAAGAAAACACATTGGCCCTGAAGCATTACGGCAAGCGCAAAGTCTCCGAACGCCACCGCCACCGTTATGAGTTCAACAACGACTACCGCGATCTGTTCGGGGAGCGCGGGATGGTCTTAAGCGGCTTGTCGCCGGACGGTGACCTGGTCGAGATCGTCGAAGTCAAAAACCATCCCTGGTTCCTCGGTTGCCAGTTTCACCCTGAGTTCAAGTCCCGTCCTATGGATTGCCATCCACTCTTCAAAGGCTTTATCAAAGCGGCCCTGCAAAATCGCATGGCGCTCAGGGAAGTGCCCCGGATCAAAGTGGCCCGCAGATGAGCCCTCCAAGCGCGCGCTCCTCGACAGCACCCAAAATAGTAAAAGTCGGCAACACGATCATTGGCGGCGGGAATCCCCTGGTGCTGATTGCCGGTCCGTGCGTAATCGAGGGGCGCGATTCCGCGCTCCGCCATGCCTCCTTGCTCCGCGAGACCGCGCGCCGGGCAGGAATTCCTCTTATCTTCAAATCCTCTTATGATAAGGCCAATCGCACCGCACTGGAATCCTTTCGCGGTCCGGGTCTCGAAGAGGGCCTCAAGATTCTGGCTGAAGTGAAAAGGGAGTTCGAGCTTCCGATCCTTACCGACGTCCATGAGAAAGAGCAGGTCGCTCTCGCCAAGGAAGTGGTCGATGTGCTCCAGATCCCGGCGTTCCTGTGCCGCCAAACCGATCTCGTCATCGCCGTCGCCGGGGCGGGAAAAGCAGTCAATGTCAAGAAGGGGCAGTTTTTGGCGCCTTGGGACATACGCAACGTGGTCGACAAGATCCGCTCCGCCGGAAACGAGCAAATCCTCCTCACCGAGAGAGGGGTGTCCTTCGGCTACAACAACTTGGTTTCGGATATGCGCGCCCTCGTTGTAATGCGCGAGCTTGGCTATCCGGTAGTATTTGACGCCACCCACAGCCTGCAGCTTCCCGGCGGGCTCGGCCACGCTTCGGGCGGGCAGCGCCAGTTCATCGCCCCACTGGCGCGGGCGGGCGTGGCGGTTGGAATCGACGCCCTTTTCCTGGAAGTCCACGAGGATCCGGATCGCGCGCTCAGCGACGGGCCCAACTCGCTTGCGTTAACGGAGGTGGAGGCCCTGCTTCGTTCAGTCAGAGAAATCGACGCACTCGTGAAGGGCAACTGATGGATGCGGTGAAAATTCTCGAGCGCGCCCGGGACGTCCTCAACATCGAGGCGCAAGGAATCCATGCCCTCACCGAGCGGCTCGACGATAACTTTGTGCGCGCCGTCGAGCTGCTTTACCGCTGTCAGGGAAAAGTCGTAGTGACAGGCATGGGCAAGTCGGGGCTCATCTGCCGGAAAATCGCCGCGACCCTTTCCAGCACGGGAACTCCGTCCTTATTCCTGCATGCCGGCGAGGCCGGACACGGGGACCTCGGGATGATTATGAAGGGAGACGTCGTGCTGGCGGTCTCAAACAGCGGCGAGACCGACGAGATCCTTACGCTCCTTCCAATCATCAAGCGCCTGGGGCTGAAGGTGATCGTCATCACCGGTAAACCCGACTCCAGGCTGTCCCGTGCCGGCGACGTGGTGCTGAACGCGGCAGTTGAAGAGGAGGCTTGTCCTCTCGGCCTTTCCCCCACGGCGAGCACCACGGCCGCCCTTGCGCTGGGCGACGCTCTGGCGGTGGTTTTGTTAGAAAAAAAAGGCTTCAAAGAGGAAGACTTCGCCTTCCGCCACCCGGGCGGCATCCTGGGCCGCCGGCTGCTTTTGCGGGTTCAGGACCTCATGCACCGCGGCCCGGAGCTTCCCCTCGTCCATGAGGGAACGCCAATGAAAGAAACCCTTTTAGAGATTACTTCTAAGAGGCTCGGAGTGACCGGAGTGGTCAGTAGCCAAGGCGAACTGGTCGGCGTGATCACCGATGGCGACCTGCGCAGGGGGCTGGAGCAAAAGGGGGATATCTTCCGGTTAAAGGCCAAAGACCTGATGACGCGCAACCCTAAGACTATATCCGCCGATGCTTTGGCGGCGTGGGCCGTAGCGATCATGGAGGACCACTCGATCACCTCCCTGTTTATCCTGGAGGATGGTGGGTACAAACCGAGAGGCATCGTTCACCTCCATGATCTGCTGAAGGCCGGCATCGTGTAACCTCAGCCAGTGAAACGCATTCCCGCGGGGCTTCTCAAGAAGGCGCAAGCCGTAAAGCTTTTACTCTTAGACGTCGACGGCGTGCTCACCGACGGCTCGATCGTTATCGACGCTCGCGGCGGTGAAATCAAGCGCTTCGATGTGCGCGACGGCGAGGGCATCAAGCTCCTCATGCGCGCCCGCATCGGGGTCGGACTGATAAGCGGCCGCGCTTCGAAGGCCGTAGCTGCGCGCGCTCGTGAACTCGGCATTCGCACAATCCACCAGGGGGTGCGCGACAAGCGCCGAATGTATGAAAAAATCAAAGCCAGAACACGACTTACAGACCGTGAGATCGCCTACGTCGGAGACGATCTGGCGGATCTGCCGCTTTTGCGCCGTGCCGGCCTCGCCATAGCCATCAACGACGGCTGGCACGGCCTCAAAGCGCTGGTCGACTACGTCACTCACAATAATGGCGGGCGCGGTGCGGTAAGAGAGGTCGCAGAGAACATCCTTCGCGCGCAAGGCAAGTGGGCAAGCATTACCGAAGAGTACTATCGATAGCGACGGGCCCGCCGCTTTAAGCAAATTTCGTGCCTGCTTTACAGCTTAGCGCAAAGGTGGTATTTTCCTTCATTGGATTCGGAGGAGCGCGTGACGCGATTTCGCTTGCGGTCGGTTCTGCTTGTCTTAATTGTGGCCACACTGGGCGCGGTGGGTTACAAGGTAACCCAAACGGTGTGGATGATGGACGCCAACGAACTGCGCAAAGAGTCGCTGAAATTGCTCAACCAGCTCCCCGATGTCGCCCTGCAGGTCAAAGACTTCCGCCGGACCAAGATCGAGGGCGGGCGCAAGGCATGGGAGCTGACGGGCGAAGAAGTTCGCTACCTCAAGGGCCAAAACCAGGCTGTGATAAAAAAGCCGCGTCTTGTGTTCTACGACAAAGAAGGGAAAACCATTGAGGCCACCGGGGACGAAGGGCGCCTTTTCTTCCTCGATGAGGAGCTCGATCAGATGAAGTTTCAGGGCGGTATTCGAGTGGCCTATCAGGGTTACGTCCTTGAGACCGAGGAAGCGTCCTATCTGCAGGCCAGAAATCGAGTCGTGGCTGCCGGCAAGGTAACTCTGAAAAGCGAGGGGCTCGAGCTGGAGGGCGTGGGAATGGAAATCGCTCTGGATGAGGACAAAGTCCGGCTCCTCAGCGCCGTGAAAGCCAGATTCCACCCGGGCACGCTGGCAAGCGTGCGACAGAAAAACGATGGCGGGAAAAAGAGCTGAAAAGAATTTGGCGCCGCTCGCTTGCGGGTTGTGCGGGCTCATGGTGATCGCTCTGGTGTTCGGTTGTCTTGCACTCGCCGGTGAGCCTGACGCCAAAGGCGCAAAGGCGAGCAAAAAGCAACCCGACAAGGGCGCCTTCGGGGTAAACAAAAAGGACCCCATTTTCATCACCTCAGACCGGCTGGAAGTGAACCAAAAGAACAATACGATCATTTACACGGGTCGCGTAGTCGCGCAGCAGGCCGATCTCACGCTGAACAGCCAGTCGCTCACGGCGCATTACGACGCCAATATGAAGGGCATCAAAGAGGTTATAGCCGAAGGCCAGGTCCGGGTTACACAGGGGGAACGCGTTGCGACAGGTTCGAAGGCCGTCTTTAGCGACAAGGACCAGACCATTACCCTGACCGGGAACCCGGTGGTCCAGCAGGGAAACAACCGCGTTTCAGGCGCGAAAATCACGCTGTTCATCGAACAGGACCGGACCGTGGTGGAAGGCGGAGGACAAAGAGTCAAGGCGACGATCTTGCCGGAAGAGCTAAAGAAGCGGGAGCAGGAAGGGGGAGCTTCGAGCAAGGGGCGATGAATTTCCTTAGGGCCCAAGGGGTGACGAAATCGTATAACGGGCGCCGCGTGGTCGATGGGATCAGCCTTGAGGTGAGAGAGAGCGAGGTGGTCGGGCTGCTCGGACCCAACGGCGCGGGGAAAACAACCACTTTCCATACGATGGTCGGCCTGGTGCGTCCGGATCAAGGCAGGGTCTTTATGAACGGCGAGGATATAACCCCGACTCCCATGTACCAACGGGCCCGCGCCGGCCTGAGCTATCTTCCCCAGGAGCCATCGGTTTTCCGCCGGCTCACCGTGGAGCAGAATCTGCAAGCCGTCCTTGAGATTCTCGACCTAGACGAAGCGGAGCGCCGGGAGCGGGCCCAGGGGTTGATGCGCATGCTTGGAATCTCCCATCTCGCCAGCCACAAGGCCTACACCCTATCCGGGGGCGAGCGACGGCGGGCCGAAATCGCGCGGGCGCTCGTGCTTGCGCCTCACTTCATGTTGTTGGACGAGCCGTTCACGGGTGTGGACCCGATTGCGGTAGGGGAGATTCAAAACATCATCCGCCAGCTCACAAGCACCGGGATCGGCATTCTCATCACCGACCACAATGTGCGCGAGACCTTGGGCATTTGCGACCGAGCCTATATCATCAACGAAGGCTCGGTGTTAGAAGAAGGAACGCGCGAGCGGATTGCCGCGAGCCCCAAGGCGCGCAAGGTTTATCTCGGGGAAGGGTTCAGACTGTAACGATGGCGCTGGAGATCAGACAGGTCCAGAAACTCGCGCAGCAGCTGGTGATGACGCCGCAGCTTCAGCAGGCGATCAAGCTGCTCCAGCTCTCCCGCCTGGAACTCGAAGAGATGATCGCCCAGGAACTACAGGAGAATCCGGCCCTGGAAGAAGAGGCCGTAGCGCAGCCGGGAGACAGAGCCGAAGAGGATGTTCCGAAGGCTGCGGGAGAGACCCCCGAGAGCGCGCCGGAGCCTCAGGTGAACCGGGAGCTTTCCACTGCGGACAAGATCGGGACCCTGGACTGGCAGGAGTACATCGAGTCCCATTCCAACTCGATCCACGGCTCGCTGACTGCCGAAGCCTCGCGGGACGAGGATGATGGCCCGCCATCGCTGGAAAACACGCTGAGCAAAAAAACCTCGTTGGAAGATTATCTGATCTGGCAGCTCCGCCTGTCCCGGTTGACCGACGACGAGAAGGCGATCGGTTCCTATATCATCGGCAACTTGGACGAAAACGGTTATCTCGAGGTTTCCCTGGAGGAGCTCTGCCAAGCGACCGGCGCAGGGCCCGAGCAGGCCGAAGGGGTGCTCAAGCAGATTCAAATGTTCGATCCGATCGGCGTGGCGGCTCGCGACCTGCGCGAGTGCTTGTTGGTCCAGCTCGGCAACCTCGGCCTCGCCGATAGCCTGGCGGCCCGGCTGATTTCCGATCACCTGGCGCAGTTGGAAACGAAACGCTATGAAAGGCTGGCCCGGGAACTCGGAGTTTCCGTAGAAGAAATTGACGCGGCGGCGCAGGTGATCGCGTCGCTGCAACCCAAGCCGGCCCAGGGCTTTGAACAGGAAGAGATCCGTGCCATCATTCCGGACGTATGCATCGAAAAGGTCGGCGATAAGTATGAAGTGTTCCTGAACGACGAGGGAATCCCGCGGCTGCGCGTGAGTCCGCTGTACCGTCGCCTGGCGGCCCAGGAAGGCGACGCCGAGGGCGAAGCCAGACAATACCTGCAGGAGAAAGTGCGAGCGGCAGCGTGGCTGATTAAAAGCATCCATCAACGACAGCAAACCCTCTACCGAGTCACGCATAGCATCTTCAAGTTTCAAAGCGAGTTTCTGGAATCGGGGGTAAGCCAATTGAAACCGATGGTCCTCAGGGATGTGGCCGAGGACATCGGAATGCACGAGTCGACCGTCAGCCGGGCGACGGCAAACAAGTACGTTCATACACCCCAGGGGCTTTTCGACCTAAAGTTTTTCTTCCAAAGCGGCCTTAGAGCCGGCAACGGCGCAGATGTCGCCTCGGAAACCGTGAAGGAAAAGATCCGCGGCATCATCTCCAGCGAAGATCCGCGAAAGCCCTTCAGTGACCAGTACATCGCGGCCATGCTCGGCAAGGACACAATCGATATCGCCCGGCGAACCGTGGCCAAGTACCGGGAGGCCATGGGGATTCTTCCCTCCTCCAAACGACGGCAGCGCTATGTGCGAAAATAAGCGGGACCAACGGGAGGAGAGCGATGACCGACGTAAAAGTTTCGGTGACCTTTCGCCATACCCAACCGACCGACGCGCTCAAGCAGTACGCGGAACAGAAACTGCTTAAAATTGGCAAGTACTTCTATCGCCCTCTGGAAGCCCATGTGATCCTGTCGGTGGACTCCCGGGACCGACAACTCGCCGAGGTCACACTGCAGGCCCGCCGTCTGACCATCCACGGGCGCGAAGAGACATCCGACCTCTACTCGGCCATCGACCTGGTCATGGACAAGATCGAGCAGCAGGTGAGGAAATACAAAACCAAGGTCCGGTTGCGACGCAGGAAGGCCAAGCGGTGAAGATTACGGATTTCTTGTCGCCCGGCATGGTCATCCCCGAACTGCAGGGCAGAAACAAGCATGCGGTGCTCAGAGAGATGGCGGAGTGGATGGCCGCTCGCATGGAGTCCATGAAAGCCGACGGGCTGTTCCAGGTCCTGCTGGACCGGGAAAAGATCAGTAGCACCGCGATCGGCGAGGGAGTCGCGATTCCCCACGGGAAGATTGCCGGAGTCGAGCGGATCTCCGGGGCGTTCGCCCGCAGCTCCGGCGGGGTGGACTTCGATTCTTTGGATGGCGGTTTGACCCATCTGTTTTTCGTCCTCGTCGCGCCGGAAGACTCCGCAGCGGATCACCTGAAAGCGCTCGCCCGGATCTCTCGCCTGCTCAAAGACCCCGCCTTTCGCGCGCGGCTGATGGCAGGCAAAACCGCGCAAGAGATTTTCGCCACCATCCTGGAGGAAGACGACAAGTTCTGACTACAAAGCCGCTAGCTCGACATGGCCCACGGTCTCGACATTGTGGTGATCACCGGACTTTCCGGTTCTGGCAAGAGCGTGGCCATCCGGGCGCTCGAGGACAACGGCTTTTTCTGTATCGACAACCTGCCGGTGGTCCTGATCCCCAAATTCATCGAGATCTGCCAAGGCTACGGAGAGGGAATCCGGCGCATCGGCTTGGGCATTGATCTGCGTGAAGGGCGCTTTTTTCAGTCGTGGCCCGAAGTCCTCGCCGGGCTGCGTACGGCCGGACATCGGGTCGAGGTGCTGTTTTTGGATGCCGCCGACGAGGTGCTGCTTCGCCGCTTCAGCGAGACCCGCCGCCCTCACCCGCTCGCG
>JACPFH010000791.1 GCA_016183075.1 Deltaproteobacteria bacterium
CAAGGCTAGAAGCTACAGGAACCAACACGTGAAGGGAAGGTGGATTTGGACCCATGCCCAATATAAAACTTCTCCAACCTACGTCCATTCAAGAAGCTGTCTCAATGCTCTCCGAACACCGGGACGATGCCAAGATTATCGCTGGCGGCACGGCGATGGTCATCATGCTCCGCAACCGACTGATTGCCCCTTCGGTGCTGCTGAGCCTGGGCAGGCTACAGAATCTCCGCTACATCCGACATGAGCCCGGGATCGGGCTTAGAATCGGGGCCCTCACGGCGATTCGCGAGGCCGAGCTATCACCTCTAGTGCGAGAGAAGAATCCCACGCTTGCCCAAACCTTTGGCGAGGTGGCCAATGTCCGCGTGCGCAACACCGCGACCGTGGGCGGGAACCTGAGCGAGGCGGACTACGCCTCCGATCCACCGTGCGTCCTCGTCGCCATGCGAGCCCGAGTTAAAGCGAACAGCGTTCGGGGAGAGCGGGAGATCCCCCTAACCGAACTATTCCAGGGGTTTTACGAGACATCACTAGCGCAAGATGAGGTCTTGACCGAGCTGATTATCCCGGATCCCTCTCCAACAACCCGATCGGCTTATATCAGGTACGTGACGCGCTCCTCTGAGGACCGCCCATGCGTGGGATTGGCCGCGGTGCTAGAAATGGAACCGGACGGTATCTGTAAAGACATGCGGGTGGTCGCGGGCGCCGTAGCGTCAACGCCTCAAGAGATTGCATCGGCGGAGGCTTTGGCGCAGGGCCACCGCATGACCGATAAGCTGATCAAAGAGATCGGTGACGCGTATGCCTCCGCGATCGATCCTATTTCGGACATGCGCGGCTCAGACTGGTATCGAAAACAGATGATTCGTGTCTTTGTGTGCCGCACCATCCAGAAGGCACTGGCGAACGGGAGAAACGGGACTTAAGGGTGTCAATTGTCGGTCAAAGCATAGGAATGTTGGACGGGCACGACCGCGTTACCGGGCGAATCCCTTACGTCCTCAATTTCGAAGTCCCCGGGATGCTGGTTGGAAGGATTCTGCGGAGTCCCTTTGCTCACGCGCGCATCACAGCGGTCGACGGCTCGCGGGCCGAGCAGTTGCCGGGGGTTAGCACTGTTTTGACGAGGGCCGATTTTGCGCCCCAAACCCCGATTAAGGGAGTTTATGGGCGGGTGTTTCGCGACCAAAGGGTCGTGGCGGCGGAGAAAGTGAGGTTTGTTGGAGAACCTGTGGCGGCCGTCGCCGCCGTGGGTGAAGAGAGGGCCGACGAAGCGCTCTCTTTGATCAAGGTCGAGTACGAGGAGCTGCCTGCCGTATTTGATGAAGAGGAGGCGCTGAAACCGGGATCACCGCTGGTCCACGATCCTCGTCCCCAGCTGGATCCCGCGTTCTCGAGTTTGGTAGGCAACCTATCGGACGCTGGCAATATCTGTAGCCACTTCAAGCTGCGTCACGGAGATGTGGAGCGCGGCTTCGCTGAAGCCGACTTCGTATTCGACGACACCTTCCGCTCTCCCGCGGTGCAGCACGTACCGCTCGAGCCCCATGTGACCGTGGCGCACTACGCGAACGGCAAACTGACGATCTGGACTTCGACTCAGATGCCCCATGCGATCCGTGCGCAAATGGCCTCCCTCTTCAATCTGCCTTTAACCAGGGTCAGGGTCATCACGCAAACGCTGGGCGGCGGATTTGGTTCCAAGGGTTCGCTGCGGCTTGAGCCGATCACGAGTTTCTTGGCATGGAAGGCGAATCGGCCGGTCAAGATAACGCTTCGGCGGGAAGAGGAATTCGTGACGGTTTGCAAGCACCCGGCGACGATCCATCTCAAGACAGGTGTGATGAAGGACGGAATCCTAGTGGCGCGGCAGGTCAGGGCGCTGTTTAACACAGGGGCCTATACGGACATTGGACCGATCGTCGCGCGGAATGCGGGCTCCGCAATGTCAGGCCCGTACAGGACGCCGCATGTCAGGATTGACTCCTATGCGGTCTGGACCAACGTTGTTCCCGCCGGGGCTCTCAGGGGCTTCGGGGTTCCCCAGGCCGTTTGGGCCTATGAAAGCCAGATGGATATGATTGCGGAGCGACTGGGGCTAGACCCGGTTGAGTTCCGCCGGAAAAATATCGTGCGCGACGGGGACCACTACGCAACGGGTGAGAAGCTCGAGGGCGTCCACTACGAGGAGCTTCTCCGGCGCGCGGCTGCTTCGGTGAATTGGGCGCCGGAAGAGGCTTACTGGAGAAAAAAGAGTTTTGCCGGTTCGATGTCTGCTTCACAAAAAAAAGTTCATCGTGGCAAAGCAGTCACCTTGGTTATCAAGGCAACCATTACGCCTTCCACTTCCACCGCGGTCCTCAAGCTTAACGCGGATGGCAGCCTGAATGTCTTGACGAGCAGCGTCGAGATCGGACAGGGCGCCAAGACGGTCCTGGCTCAAATCGCTTCCGACGCGGCACAAATCCCTTTGGAAAAAGTTCTGGTTTCCGAACCGGACACCGACCTTACCCCATATGATCAGCAAACGAGTTCGAGCCGTACCACGTTTTCGATGGGCAGTGCCGTGGTCCTGGCCGCGAAGGACCTCACCCGCAAGCTCATGGACCTTGCCGGGGAATTCATGGAGGTCTCCGCGGACGATCTGACGCTGCGGGAGGGTAAGGTGGAGGTTCGAGGTGTGCCGGAGCGCTCCCTCGGTTACGCCGATATCTTAAGGAGGGCGTGCCGCGGCGATTTGATCGGAGAGGGCGCCTTTACAACTCAGGGTGGGCTCGATCTGGAGACGGGGCAGGGTATAGGCTCCGTGCATTGGCACCAGGCCGCAGCCGCATGTGAGGTCGAGGTAGATACTGAGACCGGAAAGGTGATGGTTCTCAGATTCCATCCATCGGTTTTCGCCGGACGGGTCGTCAATCCCCGCCTCTGCGAGCTACAGACCGAGGGGAGCACGTTCTTCGGGTTAGGGCAGGCGCTATTCGAAGAGATGATGTACGACGACAACGGACAGGTGGTCAACAGGACTCTTGGGGATTACATGATACCGTCCTTCGAGGATGGTCCGCTTGAGCTGAGGGTGACGCTACTTGAGCACGAAGGGGCCGGTGAGATTCACGGTATCGGGGAAACCTCGCTGCCTCCCGTCATGCCGGCCATCGCCAACGCTATTTATAATGCGGTAGGCGTGCGGATTAAGGACTTACCCATTACGCCGGAAAAGATACTTCGAGGGTTGAAGGAGAAAAATATCGCGGAGGTTCAGCATTTTTAATTGAGGACGACGAAAACATGTTTTTAGTGCTACGGCAGGAGGAGTGATGAGGCAAATAGTGAAGCTCAAGGTCAACGGTCTGGAAAAGGAAGTAGCCGTCGAGGTGTACCAAACGCTGCTAGAGGTGATACGTGAGGAGTTCAAGCTCTTCGGCGCGCGTGAGGGGTGCGGCATCGGCATGTGTGGGGCCTGTACGGTCCTGGCCGATGGCAAGCCTATCAGCTCGTGCTTGATGTTGGCGTCGCTGGCAGAAGGTAAGGATCTCGTGACCATAGAAGGGTTGGCGGATGGCGGAACTCTGCATCCGATCCAGCAGGCCTTCATTGACGAGAATGCTTTCCAGTGTTCCTATTGCACCCCCGGTTTTATTCTGACGACGAAGACGCTATTAGAAGAGAACCCTGCCCCGTCCGCAGAGGAGGTGAGGGCATACCTCGCCGGCAACCTCTGCCGCTGTGGCAGCTACGTCAAAATTCAGCAGGCGGTATTGAACGCGGCTGCTCGCCTGCGTGGCGCTGCGGTACGCTAAATCAAAGAAGGAGGCGTAAGACATGATGCTACAAAGGAGCTTGACGATGAGAAATTTTAGACTCGTCTCAAGGATTCCCCTGCCGGCCGCCCTGGTCGCAGGGATCATGTTGGTTTCGCTCGTTGCGGCAAGTGCCGGACCTGCTCAGGCACAACCGCGCCGGCAGATCGGGGTGTTTGCACTCAGGCCCGGCACGGGCAGTTACGGCTTTTCACAGGTTCTCGCGGACACCGTCAACAAATACAGCAAATCGGTTACCCTTCACCTGCGAACTACCAGTGGCGCAGCGGAGCATCTCAAGATCATGGCTACGAAGCCTGAGGAAAGGACCTCGAATCTCTTTACTGCTGAGCTGGTGACGGTCTTATGGGCTCAGAAGGGGATTGAGTTCTATAAGGAGCCGTATGCTGGTACCAGGGCGATCAGTCTGTTCTCGAACGCCACGCTCGCGCTAGCATCGTACGACCGCAACATAAGAACCAAGGACGACCTGATCGGCAAAAGGATCATGGCTTATCCGAGGTTCTTCAGCGCGGGGCGCATCGTGGAGGTGCTGGTCAAGGACGTGTGGAAGATCGGCGATCGCGTCACGTTGTCTCATGGCTTGCCTACGGCAGTAGTGCGAGCCCTCGGTGACCGGACCGTCGATGTCGGGCAGGTAGATGTGGACGGCATGCCGGGCGGGCCATGGCATGTAGGGGAGGAACTGAACCAGCTCCAAATATTGAAACCCGGGCTGTACTACATGGGATTCGCGCCGGAGGATTTTAAGGCCGCATCCAGGGCTCTGAGGGTGGACCTGCCTTCCGATGTGGTCGCTCCCGGTTCCTACGGCCCGAACCAGAAGGAGCCGATCCGCGGCATCGTGAGTGCGCTTTTCTGGGCGGCCGATGCGAGTATGGATCCCGATATCGTTTACGAGATTACCCGGATCCTTCACGAACGGGTGCAGGAATTCAACCAGGCCTATCCCTCCTCCCTGCTGACTCGGGAGAAAATGGCTGCTCTCAATATGACCGCAGACTTCTTCCACCCGGGAGCCGTGAAGTTTTACAGAAAGGCAGGCGTGCCCATCGGCCTGAAGTAAGATGGAAGGGACGGGTCACCTAGTTTCTTAGCCCGGGCGGAACGAACCGCAGCCATCGCCCGCTGCGGCTCGTTTTACCATCCTCTGTCTTTCGACGTAGAATGTCGAGGTTGAAAACCGAGGAGAGGACTCCTCCAGCCCACGCCGCGCGGGAGGTGTAGGGGGGATGGATAAAAAGTTCAACTATGCGTTGCGAGCTGTTGCCATCGCTGTCGTGGCCTATCAGATGGTCGAGGTCGTGCGCCTCTTGCTCGAGCCCTGGGATTTCCTCAACGCTCACCTCACCTTAGCTCTGATTCTAGCTTATTTGCCGTTAGTCAGGACCGGGGGCCGCTGGCGGCCCCTCATGATCATCCTGTTGCTTCTGTCCGTGGCCGCTACCGGATACATGCACATCAACCGGCTTGCTCTGGAAATGCGCCAGGGATTCCCGGCTCCCGCGGACTCGGTCGCTGGAGCTATCTTGATCGTTTGTATCCTTGAGGCCTGCCGGAGAACTACGGGACCCGCCGTTCCTGTGCTCGCCCTGTTTTTCATTCTTTACGCCTTGATCGTGGTCTATTTCCCCGCGCCCCTGCACACGTATAGTTTCAG
>JACPFH010000764.1 GCA_016183075.1 Deltaproteobacteria bacterium
TCGATGACGGTCCGGCGCCGACCGGGAAGCGGTATTGCATCAATTCGGTCGCCCTGGAACTGGTCAAGGAAAAATAGGGGAGGTCCTCTGGGCCGGGTTATCGGCCGATGGACTAAGCTCCCTCGGGGAACGCGCTCTCGGCCGCAGCCGATGGGTCTGTGCCATGAGTCGTACCGTTCGTAATCGGACGTCTGCAGCCTCGCTCGCGCTCCCCTCTGTCGCCGCTGTGTCGTGGCTTTTCCTCCGTCGATGAATAATGCGGGCTGGAGGATTGTTCGGCATGAAGCAAAAGGCCTTCCAGGATCAGGGATCGGTCAGCCATTGCCACGGCTGTGGCCCGGACAACGAGCAGGGATTACAAATCAAAAGTTACTGGGACGGTGATGAGGCCGTATGCACGTGGCGGGCCCAGCCGCACCACTGCGGCGCGTCGAAGGAAGTTCTTAACGGCGGCATTATCGCCTCCCTGATCGATTGTCACAGTCTGAATCTGGCCATCGTCGATGCTTATAAGCGGGAAAGTCGCCCGATCGGGAGTTCACCGAAAATCTTCTACGTAACGGCCAGCCTGAACATCAACTACCTGAAGCCGACTCCTATCGACAAGCCTCTCAGCCTGCGCGCCAGTATCGTCAAGGTGGAAGGTCGCAAGACCTGGCTGCGCTGTACGCTGAGCGCCGAGGGACAAGTTCGGGCGAGTGGCGAAGTGTTGGGCGTGCGCGTCTGGCGCGAGGCAGAGGAGGCGCGTGAGGCTTGATCATGGAGTACGTCACCCTCGGACGGACCGGCCTGAGAGCGAGCGTTGCGGGTTTGGGCGGCGGCGGGCCAAGCCGTCTTGGGCTTAAAACCGGCAGAAGCGAAACGGAAATCATTTCGTTGGCCAGACAGGCAATCGATTCGGGGGTCAACCTGATCGATACGGCGGAAGTGTATGGGACCGAGGAAGTTATCGGCAAGGCTCTGAGAAACGTTCCACGACACCGCATCCTGATCTCCGCGAAAAAGCTCCCACCGCTCGACCACCGGGACCCCGCCGCCGAGCTAAAGCGGGGATTGGAAGAGACCTTGCGGCGGCTTAAAACCGACTATGTAGATATTTATCATCTCCACAGCGTCAGGCCGGAGAAATACGCCGGCGTCCGGGCGAAGCTCGTGCCGGCGCTCCTTGAGATGCGCCAGGAGGGAAAGCTCCGTTTCTTAGGCATCACGGAAAACTTCCGGGAAGATTTCGGCCATGAGATGTTGCAGCTCGCGCTGGAGGATGACTGGTGGGATGTGACGATGGTCGGTTTCAATATCTTGAATCAATCGGCCCGGACCAGGGTCTTGCCAAAAACGCGCGCGAAGAACCTGGGCGTAATGGTGATGTTTGCCGTGCGCAGGGCTTTGAGCCAACCGGAGCGGCTGAGACGGGTTTGGGAGGAGCTGGCGCGGAAGGGGTTGGTGGATCCCGATGTCAGGGAAGGAGAGGGCCCCCTGGACTTCCTCGTGAAGGAAGCCGGCGCTTCGAGTATTCCCGACGCGGCCTATCGCTTTTGCCGGCATGAACCGGGAGTCCACGTCGTTTTGACCGGCACGGGCAACCCGGATCACTTGCGCGAGAACCTCGACTCCCTGCTCAAACCCCCGCTTCCCGACGCTGCCACGAGGCGGCTCAAAGAAATTTTTGCCAATGTGGATTGCATCTCGGGCGATTAGCGGCCTTCTTGCTGCGTGGCATGGCGCCGTAACGAGCGGCGGCCGGAAAAGGGAAACGCATGCCGAGATCGGATAACCTGTACGAGCTACCGAAGAATCTCCCTGTGCCCGTCGATGACGGGGCATGCAACCATCTCACGGGCATGTCCCTTCCTTGCGTTCCCTTGCGCTCGACGGCAGGACGGCTGGTCGATGTATCACGTCTTGCGGGACGAACCGTAGTGTATTGCTATCCGCGTACCGGCCGGCCCGATCGAGATCCACCCGGCGGCTGGAACGAAATCCCGGGCGCCAGAGGTTGTACGCCACAGTCCTGCGCGTTTCGGGATCACTACCGCGAGCTGCGGGACTTCGGCGCACAGGTCTTTGGTCTCAGCACGCAAGACACGGACTATCAACGCGAGGCGGTCGAGCGCCTTCGTCTCCCTTTTGAATTATTGAGCGACGAACGGTCGGCATTCGCAAACGCCTTGCGACTGCCCACTTTTGAAGTTGAGTCGATGATCTTGATCAAGAGGCTCACGCTCATTACCTGCAACGGACGCATCGAGAGGGTATTTTATCCAGTCTTTCCGCCGAACGAGAACGCGGAGGAAGTCATCAACTGGCTGTCACGGAATCCGGCCAACCTCTAATGGGCTCGCGTCCCAAGCCCCGGCTAACAAGGGCTTACAGGCCGCCGCAGCGCCGGCATGACCGAGCGCGCTCTAGGATGAAGCGGCTTGAAACAGGCGGGCGTATTGGTCCGGGGAAGCGGGCGGGATTTGAGCGACGCGAAGATTCTCTTCGACGTGCCGTATCTGTTTCATCCCGACCAGAGCCGCCGTGACTCCCGGTGTAGAGCGAACGAACTGGAGCGATCTTTGCGCGTCGGTTTCCAGGCCATCGAACACCTCCCCGACAAAGGGAGGCAACTCGCGGGCGAGCTGGCCTTGGAGGATGGAGGCGCTGCACATCACCGTGATGCCGAGCCTCTGTGCGGCTTCCAAAGCCGAGACCTTTTCTCCGCCGACTTCCTGGTTCTTCCTGGTCAGGGCCTCGGCCATGGCCAGATTCAGGGGTAGTTGGATCACTTTGAAGTGGTGGTTAGGTCCGCCCGCCTTTCTCGCCAGCTCGTTGATCTCAGCTAACGAAAGATAGTCTCGCGCGCCGGGATCATTGCGGTAGCCGTTCCAGGTAGCCGTGCCGTACATACTGATTTTTCCCTTCGACACGGCGCCTTCGAGGGTCTCGAAGGCCTTGACCAGCCGATCGTTGAATTCGCTCCTGGATACTTCGGCGAGCTGCATTTCCGGGTTGTGCACGTAGTATATGTCGACGCAATCGAGATCGAGATTTCGGCGGCTCTGCTCGAGCTGGTGCAAAAGGTATTTCGGGGTCATGCAATGGCACCCCTGAATCACGTCGGCGAAGCTCGCAATGCCCGGCAGGACGAAGGTCTCCTCGAAATAGCTGCGGACATCCCTGGGCGGGGAGTTGTCGAAGGGTATGAATCCGCCCTTCGTGGCGATGACGATCTCGCTGCGGCCGATCCCTTTTTGCGCAAGCTCGCTCAACGCTGTGCTGATGGCGCGCTCGCTGCGCTGAAACCGGTAATTGATCGCGCTGTCGATAACGTTGCATCCCAGCTCGACGGCGCGGACGATCGCCTGGCGGTAAAGATCATCGGTTTCAGTATCATGGTTACCGAGGTAGGTCCCTACGCCGACGGTAGAAAGCCAGAGATCGTGCTGATGCCGGAAGTGGCCTTCGGCCACCTTTCCCTTCAGCCGCAGGCAGTAATTTGCAGTCCCTTCTTCGGTGGCCCAATCGGGCTGAGTCATGACGAGCGCCTCATCACCTCCTTTTAAATAACAATCCATCCACGCCCAAGGTGCGACCCGGGTTGGTAAGAAACAGGACGATCATGGCGACAAAGAAAGTTTGGGTCTGTCCTGATGTTGCGCCACCTCTGGCCATGCCAGGGCCCAGCATATAGTTGAGGAACACGAAGATTCCCACGGCAGAGGAAAACCTGGTAAGAAGGCCGATGATGAGGCAAATGCCGATCAGAATCTCCCCATACATGACGAGATACCCAAACAGTTCTCGGTTGGGAATAACTACGTTCATGAGGAACGACTTGTACCAGGAGAACAGTTCCACTTTGTCCATCTCACCTATCTGTCGGGTAACCCAGTCAGCGTTGGGGAAGTCGCGAAGGAATTTTCTGGATCCCTGATAGAGCAGATAAGAGCCAATCCAAAGACGCAGGATGACCAGATATCCAAGATTGGTTTTTTCACCCAGATTGAGACCCATGACGATTTTCCTCCTTTCAGAATTGGTCTTTTAGCTCGCGCACTTTGGCAAACACCGAGACCGGATCTGAGCCGACACCCCGAAAGCTCCTATTCAGGTTTTGCTGGATTTCTCCGCTGTCCCAGCGAAGAAACGGGTTCGTCTCCCATTCATCGGCCATCGTTGACGGGACGGTGGAAGCGCCCCTTGCCCTGAGCGCGCGCACCTGCGTGAGTTTGTCGGCGACCTTTTTGTTATTCAGTTCGACCGTGAGGGCGAACTGCAGATTTTTTTCCGTATACTCGTGCCCGCAGTACACGAGCGTGTCCCCGGGCAGGGCCTTCAGCCGGCTAAGCGAGGCAAGCATCTGCTCGGCAGTGCCCTCGAAGAGGCGGCCGCAGCCAGCGACGAAGAGCGTGTCACCGCAAAAGAGCTTATTCTCGAAAAGATAGGCGACGTGGCCCCGCGTATGGCCGGGGATGAACAGGACTCGACCGGTTAGACTCCCGAGTATGACCCTGTCTCCGTCGTCGAGCGGATGCGTGAGACCCGGGATGCGATCCCTATCCGTGCCGTGCCCGTAGACATCGAGAGAAAGCCGTTCGAGGAGAAAGGCGTTGCCACCGGTGTGGTCCCGATGGTGGTGGGTATTGAGAATCGCTTTGAGGCTGACCTTTTCCTTTTCCGCCCGGCGCAGGACCGGCTCGCCCTCTGAGGGGTCGACGATTGCGGCCTCCCCGGTTTCTTCGCACACCAGGAGGTAGCCGTAATTGTCGCGCAAGAGAGGTATCTGGATGACTCTCATGGTGGACCTTATATCAGATGAAGGAAAAGATCGGCAACGGCAATTTCGTCAATCGTAAATAGTCAACCGTCAATCGGCCCCGAAAATCTCTGGCGGGGCTGGGTGGACGAATAACGATTGACCATTGACGAATAACGGATTTTCGTTCTTGCTCCGACTGTATTGTTCGGATAGATTGGGCGCATGTTCCGGGCGGGCGTTGGCCAGTCTGCAAATCCGCAAACTGCACAGGCTGCGCGGGAAGCGGCCGCGAAAGCGATGAGCCAGGCGGGGATCGACGCAGCGGACCTGGTCCTGGTGTTCTTCACCGTTGATCATCTCGCCGGTAGCCAGAAGCTCCTTAGCGTTACGAGCGAGGTAACTCGCTCCGCGCAAATTGTAGGCTCAAGCGGCGCCGGTGTGTTGAGCGGCGAGGGGGAGATCGAAGGCGGGCCGGGGATAGCCGTTTTGGTGCTCGCATCCGAGAAGCTAAAATCAACCCCCTTTTTCTTTCATCCCGCGAAAGGCCGGGAGCCGGATATTGCAAGGGAGGTTGCGTTTGCCGCGCGAGGCCGGGCGGAGGGCCGATCCCTGCTCGTTTTGTTTCCCGATCCCTACAACGCCCAGCCGCGCCGTCTCTTCGAGGGCTTCGAAGAAGAATTCGGATTTCTTGCCATTGTCGGGGCAGGCTCATCGGAAAGCGGCGCGCAGGGAAAGACATTTCAACTGTTCCGCGACA
>JACPFH010000098.1 GCA_016183075.1 Deltaproteobacteria bacterium
AGCCCAGGGCGGGTTGCGAGATGGTTCCCATCGCGTGAAGCAGGGCAATATATACGCCGAGGATGAAAGGTGAATAGCCGAGATGCTCTTGCAGGTAGATAGGCAAAAAGCTGATCACAACAAGCCGGCCCATCTGGAGAAGTCCTGTGGCCGCCGACACCGCAAGGAACAACGGGTGTCTCACGAGCTCGCCCATCTCTCGAAGCCGGCCGCCGCGCCACCCTTGAGACTCCGCGTGCGTGAAGAAATCCGCCAGGCACCACCACACGATAATCCCGAAGAGGAGCCCGGGTAGAACCTGCGCGCTCAGCACCGTGTGCCAGGGCAATCCGACCAGCAGCAAGCCGACTCCAAGGGGGGTTAGCGTGTCGCTGAGCGTCGCCCCCATCCCATGAATGGCTAGAGCCGTTGCCCGGCGATCCGGAAAACGACGGGACAAAGATGCCGCGGCGGCTGGATGCCACAGGGCTGAGCCCAGGCCCACGAGGGCTGAGCCGAGCAGCGCCCAGGAAAAGAGAGGCGCGACTCCCATGAGAAAATAGGCCGTCCCCATAAAGGCTAGGGCCGCGCCCAGAATAAGGGCGCGCTGGCGTACCATGGAATCCGCGAGCATGCCCATGGGCAAGTCCAGGCTGCCCATAGCGAATTGGCGGGCGGAATTCAGCGCGCCGACCTCAATGTCGGCCGAAGCCGCTCGGAGCCGATGCCGCGAATTGCGTTGAGGGGGTTGCGCAACTAAGGTTTTCCCATTCCCAGCGGCAAAGTCCGACGATGACTCCGTCCGGCGCGTTTATGGGTGCTCGAGTACGCTTCGCTTGGAGTTGAAAAGGGGTAGCGTTCTCTGCGCGCATAGTATTGGAGCGCAAGCGGGCTGTCAAACAGCTTGACAGCGCCGGGGCGCGCCCCTAAGCTGGCCTTTCCGGTGAGGATGAGATCATGCGCTTTTACGACGAGCTTTTAGTCGGAGCCATCGACCTTCACTGCCACGTGGACCTCGAGTTTTCCGCGGCGGAGCCCAAGCGGGAGCCCGAAATCCAGTGGCTGGCGAAAGCGGAGGCGATGGGACTTCGCGGCGTTGTGCTCAAGTCTCATTGGTGGCCTACGGTGAGCGCGGTGCCGCTTATCCTGTCAGCCACATCGTCCAAGGTATCCGTTTGGTCGAGCGTCGCGCTGAACAGTTGCGCCGGCGGCCCTCATCCCTGCGTGATCGAGGCAGCCGCAGCCCTAGAAGGGAAAGTGGTTTTTCTTCCTACCTGGAGCGCGCGCAACGATATCGAACGGCGCGGCTTCAGCCACCGGCTGCGCTCGGTGTATCAAAACTTTCCCCGTCTCGAGAATCCCGGCTACGTTTTCACCGATGATCGGGGCGAGCTTTTGCCGCTGGCAAAAGAGATCCTGGAATGGTGCAAAGCCAAAGACCTCACTCTCGGGTCGGGGCACGTATGGGGTTTAAGCGTTTGATCTTGAACCATCCGTTGAGCGACATCATTGGCGCTCCGCTGGATGCGCTCAAGCGGGCCGCGGATCTCGGCGCTTTTGTTGAGACCTGCTGGAATCAGCTCGCTCCGGGACGCATGGATTCGCGGGAGCTTGTGGCCAAACTCCGGACCGTCGGTCTGGGCCAGGTCGTGGCGAGCACCGACTACTTCCGTCCTTACAGCCCCAACCCGCCCGAGCTGTTCCGTATGTTTTTGGGAATGCTTCACGAAGGCGGCCTGAGCCGGGACGAAATCAAGCAAGTGGCCTCGGTTAATCCCGCTCGGGTGATGGGCCTGGAGTAGGGAGCTGGCCCTTCAGCCAAGCGCGAATTTCTCTTACCGGGCTCGACCCTTTAAATTTCCGCAGCAGCAAGCATGTGCTGCGGTGAATAGCGCCTATATTCTCCGTATGAAATGCGGTGAATGTGCTTGATGGGTGCGGTGATTATATGCTATATTCTCCGCATGAGGTGCGGTGAATGATTCGTTATATCCATGAATTGCCGGACTGGCCGGCTTTCAAGTGGGCCCAGGAAAAGCTGGCCAGCCCGCTGGCGGCGTTGCGCCACCGGCAGGGGCGCCTGATCGGCCGGATGGAGACTCTGGGCTTCCCCTTGCGGGCGGAAGCAAACCTGCGGATCCTGACTCTGGATGTTACTAAATCTTCCGAAATCGAAGGCGAGATTCTGGATCGCGATCAGGTGCGCTCTTCTATTGCACGGCGGTTGGGTATGGATATTGGCGGGTTGGCACCTGCCGACCGCAACGTCGAGGGCGTCGTCGAAATGATGCTGGACGCCACGCAGAAATACAGTGCGCCGCTAACCGCCGAACGGTTGGCCGGCTGGCATGCCTCGCTTTTCCCGACGGGCTACAGCGGTATTAGGAAGATCGCTGTTGGCCGGTGGCGCGATG
>JACPFH010000099.1 GCA_016183075.1 Deltaproteobacteria bacterium
CGTCCTGCAAGGCGATAACCTTGCCGCCGTTGTAGCTCTTGGTGAGGTCTCGAACAGTGATCTTTGCCATAAAAAGATGCGGGGAGACTAAAGCGTCGGTTTTTCCAATAATCCCTTGACTTCCTGGAGAAACTTCGCGGCCATGGCCCCGTCCGCGATGCGGTGGTCCGCGGATAGGGTCATCGTCATCATGGGACGAGCGGCGATGCTCTCGCCGGAAGCGACCACGCGCCGCGCAACCTGGCCAACTGCCAGGATCGCGCACTGCGGCGGATTGATGATCGCGATGAAATGATCTACACCAAACATGCCGAGATTGGAAACGGTAAAAGTCCCTCCCTCGTAGTCGAGCGGAAAGAGCTTCTTTTGCTGCGCCCGTTCGGCTAAAGCGCGGCTTTGACCGGCAAGCTCCGTTAAGCTCAAGCGGTCGGCGTTTCGGATCACCGGCACTACAAGCCCCTCCTCCAGGGCCACGGCGATGCCGATATTGATGTCCGAAAGGAGCTCCACACCTCGATTCGTGAGCGTCGAGTTGAGCCCGGGAAAACTCTTGAGCCCCCGGGCGCACGCCTGGACGATAAAGTCATTGATCGAGGGGACGATGTCCGCTCCTTGTTCTTTCCCTGTGGCGCGCTTGCGGCTGACCTCTGTCATATCCACATCGACGCTGAGATAGAAATGCGGCGCTGTCTGCTTGCTCTGGGCCATGCGCTCGCCGATGATCCGTCTCATTGCGCTGAGCGGGACAACTTCCTTGACGTTCGGTCGCCCGGTTTCGATCGGACTTGCCCCGCTCTCCGCGCCGAGCACGTCTTCGGCGAGAATGCTGCCCTCTGGTCCGCTTCCTTTCAGAGCCGCGAGATCGATTCCTTTCTCTCGCGCGATTCGTCTGGCCTTGGGGGAGGCGAGGATTTTTCCGCTGACCACGCCCTCACCCCTTCCCTCTCCCTCCGGGAGAGGGCGAGGGAGAGGGTGCTCACGAGGCGGAGCGGGGGCTGCCTCGCTCTCGGCGGGCAGAGATTCCCCTGGGGCCAAGATGAGGGCGATTCGCTGTCCGACCGGCACCTCATCTCCAGGGCTGGCGCTCACGCCGGCGAGGATACCGGAGGCGGGAGACTCGATCTCGACCGTCGCCTTGTCGGTCTCGACCTCCATCAAAGGCTCGCCTTTTTTGACCGGTTCTCCCTCCGCCTTGAACCAGTTGACGAGCGTGCCTTTTTCCTGCGCTATCCCCAGCGCAGGCATGATCACATCCGTCGGCACATCAACCTCAATTTGTGTATTGAATTTTTTGCACTGCTTGAACGTCTTGAACCCGGGGTAGGCTCGAACGTTCAACTTGGTTCGAAGCGTTCAAATCGTTCAAGCCGTTCAACGTTTCACTCTTTCTAATGCTCCAGGGTTATTGAGCGGGGATTGCGTCTCCCGTGTGTTCGACAATGGTCCGGCGAAGGTGAAATACTGCGTGCCCGCGACGAGAAGCTTTTCCGAGGGGAAGCGGGTGATAACTTCACAGCCGTCTTTTGTCACCACCACTTCTTCTTCAAGGCGCGCTGCAGACCAGCCGTCGGATGCGGGCCAGTAGGTCTCCAGGGCGAAGACCATCCCTTCTTCGATGACCTCGGGATTATCGAGCGAGACCAAGCGGCTGAAGATTGGTTTTTCCCAGATGCAAAGGCCTACGCCGTGTCCGTATTGAAGCGCAAAGGCCGCCTCTTCGTTGGCAAAGCCGAACTCCTCGGCCTTGGGCCAGAGCTTGACCACGTCGGCGGTGGTGATTCCGGGCTTCACGATGCTGATCGCGGCGTCCATGTAGTCGCGGCAGCGCTTGTAGGCGTCGACCATGGCCGGGGACGCGCTTCCCACAGCGAAGGTGCGGTAATAACAGGTCCGATAGCCGTTATAGCTGTGCAGGATGTCGAAAAAGGCCGGATCCCCCGGACGGAGAACCCGGTCGGTGTACACGTGGGGGTGCGGGCTACAGCGCTCGCCCGAGATGGCATTGACGCCTTCGACGTGCTCTGAGCCCAAATCAAAGAGGACTTTGCTCACGAGCCCGACGCATTCGTTTTCCCGCACGCCCGGCCTCATGAAGCGATAAAGCTCTTCGTAGGCGGCATCCACCATCATGCAGGCCGAGTTGAGAAGCGTGATCTCGTCCTGGGTCTTGATCTTCCGCACCTCCAGCATCAACTGCTGGCCGTCTACCACGTTGATCCCTTCGGCCTGCAGGGCGAAGAGAACGGGCAGCTCGATAACATCGACGCCGACGGGCTCGTTGTGGAGCC